>JAUXBI010000003.1 GCA_030619435.1 Syntrophaceae bacterium | reverse complement strand
TTCTCTATCATAACAGCAGGCGGGCGCCTTATGATCGACTTCATAGTTTTTCAATGTTTTTTGTCTGCCTTGGCTGGCACAGCCATCATTGCATTAATTCTTGGCAAAATGGGATCGACTTGGGCACTGCTTTTGGCTGTCTTGGTAACTGTGTTTTCCATTCTCGATCTTACAATCGGAACTACGAAAATGGCGAGATTGCATCACGATCTCGCACGACGGTTTATCTTCCTCGAAAAGAAAATTATCTCATCCACTGATCAAGCTGATGATTGCTGTGCTGGATATTCCGCAGAAAGACTCGATATTGAGGCGGATGAGCCCCCTCCGATGGCTGTTCTGAATATAGTGTGTCACAATGAAATGTTACGCGCTATGGGATACCCCATCGGAGACCAGGTTGAAATCAAATGGTATCATAGGTGGTTTTGTAATTGGTTTGATTGGAAGGAATATTCAATTCGTAATAAACAGTAAAGATCATACTCAAACAGAATTCCGGGAATTTCCCCCATTTTTTTGAATGTAATTCCGAGGACAGGAGGTTGCAAAGGTTTCATATTGACATTTGCCGGGTTATGCATATATTAGCGACAGATTTGCAGAAATGGATTTTGAAAAATGTATTTCAGTCCATCAGAAATATCCCTTGTAGGGGAAATGTTTCACCGTGCCGAAGAGTTGGCTGAAGGGTATTTTCGTCTTGGCAGGGGCGGGTTGAGAGTTCACAGGTATGAGGTTGAAACCCTGGCCCGACTCAAGGAGCACGAAGTAAACAGCAAGGCCTTCGCGCATCTCTGCAGGTATCTTTATCAAAAAGGTGGCGATGCCGACCATCCTGACAATTTCTATTTCTTCAAGGTTTGTCTTCAGGATGATCGGATTCTTGCAGCGGTGAAAAGAAGCAGGCCATTTGTTAAACTGGCGCCTCTTATGTTATACATAGCTGCACATGAACTTGTTCATGTTATCCGGTTTAATAGCAGAGAGATTGATTTTGACGCGCCGCTGGCGAAAAAGATTGAGGAAGAAGAAAAGGTACATTCGATTACCGGAAACATGCTCCAGTCGGTAGCTGATACAGACATTAATCTTGTGCTTGATTGCTTCAACAGCCGTTATCAGATAGGGGATATATATAGTTAGTTCTCGAACGAAAAGACCGTTCAAGTACTAATTGACTGATTATAGGAGGCTTTATGCCCATTTACGAGTATAAATGCAGAAAATGTAACAAGAAGTTCGAAGTGTTTCAGGGTATCTCGGATAATGAGGTTAAAACCTGCAAGTTTTGCGAAGGACCGGTTGATAAGCTGATATCCCTTTCCTCTTTTCATCTCAAGGGGTCGGGCTGGTATGTAACGGATTACGGCGGAAAGAAACCATCCGCCAGTGAAACGTCAGAGAGTGACAAACATTCCACTTCAAGTGAAACAACAACTGCTGCATCAGAATCCAAGTCCTCTCCCGAAAAGAGTAAACAGTAGGCACTGCCGTCATCTTTTCCCCAAAATACCTGGATTCGCCGCGAAAAGACCTTTTTACAACTGTGTCAATGATTATCTGTGCTCATCCCTCAGCAGATCTTCCACAGTCTTTACCGGATTAAAGGTTATTGGAGGTACTTCCACGAAGATGGTATTCCATCTCGCCATGGAGCCATTCCACAGTCCCGGAAGTTCCAGGACCTTCAGGGGTTTCCCATTGTAGGATTTATCTGAAACAATGCAAGTGTCGTTGTCAACGTATTTTTCCAGATCGAATTTATCCCCCCGGTAATCTTTAATGCTGCACACCAGATCAACGGGGTTGAAATATGTGGATGATTTCCAGACGGCCTTTTGTTTTTCCGATTTCGCGTCAATCTGTACCTTCTCAACAATCTGCAGTGATTGCTCTCCCATTTTCCCCTCTACCCAGAAAGGACCTCCTCCGGGCTCCCCCTCGTTTCTCACCATACCGCACACTCGCAGGGGGCGATTCAGTATGTTGAAGACGAAGTCTTTCTTCACTGTATTTGGGGATTCCTCAAAATCTGAAGGTAGAACCACGCAGAGTCTTTCATGGCAGAAAGCTGCTATCTCGGAAAGTTGTTTTTCGTCCGGCTCATTCTCTTTCAGAAAACGCAGATAGTAGAACATTTCTTCCCGCAACTTCACAAGATATCCTCCGAGGATTTTCTTGTGAAGCACGGTTTCCGGCTTTAATCTGTCGGGGACAATATTGTCGATATTTGTTACAAAAATGATATCTTCCTCAATGATGCTCAAGTTTTTCAGGAGTGCTCCGTGTCCTCCGGGTCTGAACACAAGCCTGCCTGCTTCATCCCGGAAGGGTTTGCCCTGCATGTCAACCGCTATGGTATTTGTGGATGGAAATTGAGTGGAAAGAGATATTTTGAACTTCACGTTATATCTGGTCTCATAATATTCTTTTATGTTGAAGATATAATCTTCTACATCCGGTCTGTGCTCCTCGGAGGTAGTAATATGTATCCGGCAGATGCGATTTTTATCCTGTACGTACAGGGTGGCCTCAACCAGGTGTTCTTCGAGAGATGTACGATTGTGGTCTGGATATGCATGAAACTTAAGGAGCGCTTTAGGTAGATGTGCGTAGTTTAACCCCTTTGGTGTGAGTATATATTCCAGTATCTCGGAGGTATTTTCCCGCAGGATGCTAAGTATGTTCCGATCGTCGTGTGATATAACATTTGACAGATCATCGTAGAAGGCGAACCGGATGATCTCGTTTCTAAGAATCCCGGCATCTTCAGTATCATTGAAACCTTTCGTTTCATAATAGTTGAACCAACTGCGAAACATGCGGCTGGCGGCCCCTGAGGCAGGCACGAATTTTGACATTTTTCCCTTTTCAGCTGCCTGGTTATGTATGGAAATCAAAGTTTTTCTATCTGAGTCGGGGATAGCCACTATCCCGTCACCAATTGAACAGGGTCTGTCAAGCTTAAGTGGAATCGGTTCACTGTGGAGAATTTTAAGCTGAAAAGACACCTCTTCGACAGTTAAACCTTCCCTGCTGATTGTTTCCAAGTCGCTTTCTGCGAATAAACTTTCTGACATTTACAGCTCCATGAAGGGCCAATGTATTTAAACAAACAGAAATGCTGTTATTTCATTATGCGAAGGCATGTGGTAAAAGCAAGATGTTTTATCGATCATGTTCATTGCGGGCAACTTGAGATATCCGATCCTCTCTGGTTTCGTGTTCGACAGGCCAGATCCTCGAATCTGTTATACTTGTCCCGTTTAAATAGCAAAAGGTGCCTGAATAGTTACAACACTCTGCCAACATTAACGATACCTAAGGAGATTTCTTGAAAGATAACCATCAGGAACAAAAGAGCGCGAGCCCAAGGGTGCAATGGCTGATATTTTTCAGGCTTGCGATAGTATCATTTCTGCTTGGTATCGTGGCTATTATCCAGTTCAAACTGCCAGACTCGTTGCCCATTGCGTCCATTCATGCGATATACATCCTGGTAATAATAACATATCTCCTCTCCGTTTTGTATATCTTCTTATTGAAACTAATAAAAAGAATCTCCCTAAATATATATATCCAATGCCTTTTAGATATTGCGCTGGTTACTGTGCTTGTATATGCCACTGGAGGAATAGAGAGTGTTTATTCCACATTGTACCCCCTGATTATAATATATTCAGTGTTGTTTCTGGGGAAGAGGGGAGGTTTGTTTGTCGCTTCTGTGGTCAGCATCATGTACGGGCTTCTTCTGGATCTTGAGTTCTATGGCACTATTCACCCGATTTATGACAAGATACACGAGTACGATCTTGATGCGGGACATGTCTTTTTGAGGATATGCATCTATATCATATCATTTTATGTAGTGACCCTGCTGGCGAGTTTCGTAGTAGAGAGGGAAAAAAAGACAAAGACACTTCTTTTGGAGAAAGAGAGTGCCTTTGACCAGCTGGATATACTTCATAAGAGTATCATTGAGTCTGTTGGCTCTGGTATCGTAACAGTGGATCCTGGTGGCAGGATAAAGTCTTTTAACAGGGCGGCTGAGAAAATCACCGGTATGTCGTCTTATGATGCCATGGACAAGGTTATTGACGATATCTTTCCTGATTTTCCGGGGATTAGAGGCAGAATAAAAGAAATGGAGAGAAATCCGAACCCATCGTCAAGACGTTTCGAGATAGTCTTATCACCGGGGGTGGATGATACGATACTCGGCTTTTCAATATACCCCCTTATCAACCTGGAGGGGAATAGTATAGGTGATATTCTCATATTCCAGGATTTGACATCCATCAAGAAGATGGAGAGAGAAGTTGAAAAAAACAAGCGATTAGCTCTTATGGGTGAAATGTCGACAATTCTGGCACATGAACTTAGAAGCCCCATTGCGTCGATCAGCGGTTCTGTAAAACTGTTGATGGAAAGTCTCGAGCTGGAAGGTTCGGACAGAAAACTTATGAAAATTGTTCTTATGGGGAAGGACCAGCTGGAAAATCTCGTAAGAGATTTTCTACTTTTTGCCAGGCCTGATACACGTAATCGCTGTAAGATAGATGTCAGGAACATTATGGGTGAGATGCTTGAATCCATACATTTTTCCCCTGAGTGGAACGGAAAAGTTAAGATTGTGAAAAACCTGTGCGGGCAGGATGAAGTGTACGGGAACAGCACAGAGATAAAACAGGTCCTGTGGAATATCGTATTGAATGCACTTCAGGCGATGCCGGATGGAGGGGTGTTGGAGATTGAAACAAGGCTGGATATTGGTGAAAACAATCGTGAATTTCTCAAGATATCTGTTAACGACACCGGTTGCGGAATAGAAAAGAAACAGATAAACAAAGTTTTGGAACCTTTCTACACGATGAAGGAGAAGGGCACTGGCCTGGGGCTTGCGATTGTAGACAGAATAGTTGAAAGCCACGGGGGCACGTTCAAGATTGAGAGTGAATCACACAAGGGGACAAGATGTACGATTCTTCTGCCGGTTGATGAGCAGGTAAAAGAGTAGGATTTTAACAGGGAGGTTTTAATGGCTAGGATTCTTATTGTCGACGATGATCAGGGGATGAGGGATTACCTTGAGATTATGCTTTCCAGAGAGGGCTATGATGTAAATACAGCTCCCGGCGGGAAAGATGCCCTGACTCTCTGCAGAAAACGCAAGTTTGATCTTGTTATTACCGACCTGAAGATGTCCGGTATGGATGGGATAGATTTGCTGAAATCCTTGAAGGATATATCTCCGGAAACTATGACTATTCTGATAACGGGTTATGCCTCTGGAGAGACGGCCCTCGCCGCCATGAAAGAGGGGGCGTATGATTATCTTGAAAAAAACTTCGAGCCGGATGATCTGAAGAATCTTGTAAAAGATGCTCTCCGCAAGAGGGGGATCAGCGAGGAAGACGCGCAATTCATAAAGGATGTGGAAGATTCGGTTTCCTTTGGAAAAATGACGGGAAAGAGCAGGGGTATGCTGAAGGTGTATTCCCTGGTCAAAAAGATGGCGGATACCATTGCCAATGTTCTTATTCTGGGTGAGAGTGGTACAGGAAAGGAACTGATCGCCATGGCCATACATGAAAACAGCTCCAGGAACGATGGTCCTTTTGTTGTCATAAATTGTGGCGGCATACCAGAGAATCTCCTGGAGAGTGAACTGTTTGGTTACATGAAGGGATCATTCACCGGTGCTTACGCGGACAAACCGGGCCTTTTTGAGATGGCACACAAAGGGACCATCTTTCTCGACGAAATCGGTGAACTTTCTCCTTTTCTGCAGGTTAAACTTCTGAGAGTGGTACAGGAAAAGACCTTCAGAAGGGTAGGGGGATCAAGGGATATCAGTGTGGATGTAAGAATCATTTCTGCCACAAACCAGAATCTGGAAGTACTTGTAAAAACGGGAGATTTTCGTGAGGACCTGTTTTACCGCCTTAATGTTATACCGGTGAGGATTCCTCCCCTGCGGGAACGCAAAGAGGACATCCCCCTTCTTGTCAATCATTTCATAGAAAAATATTCCAGGGAATATAACAAGGAGACCAAGAAGATGTCCCCATACGCGATGGCGTTACTCGTGGAGTATCCCTTTACGGGAAATGTGAGAGAGCTTGAGAATATCATTGAGAGAAGTATCGCGCTTGAGACTACCAATATTATACTGCCGGAAAATCTTGAGATATCTGTGACAGGTGATCCGGCGCTATCCTACGGGGGTGATCTTGAGATACCCGAAGAGGGCGTAGATCTCAATGAAGAAGTGGCAAAATTCGAAAGAAACCTGATGAATAAAGCGCTCCGGAAGGCAGGTGGTTCAAAGACAAAGGCCGCGAAACTCCTCAACGTCAGTCTGGATTCTCTCAGATACAGGCTTGATAAGCCTGAAATAACGCAGAAGGGATGAGATGGATGCATTCGTAAAAGTAGTCCGGATGGGTCGGGATTTACAAAACTATCAAGATTATGAACAACCTTTCAAGACATCAGCTTCTGCTTTACCCTTTTGTTCTTTATCTCTGCCAAGGTATAACCGAGCTTGATATTTTATTTTCAGTATGTTAAATAAATAAAGTTAGATATAATTTTAGAATAACGTCAGGAGGGTATTTTATCAATGGTTAACGAGGGTAACTTAACAACTGAACCAGAAAAGAAGGAAGTAGAAAGCATGGAGGAGGTGACGCTTCAGAAAGAGGAAGAAGACATGAGTTTTGTGGAGCTCTACGAACAGAGCCTGCAGGATGTGGCTATCGGCAAGGTTGTCATGGGGAAAGTTGTTCAGATAAATGGTGACGCGGCGATGGTAGATGTTGGTTACAAGACGGAAGGACGTCTTTATCTCAATGAAGTTACAGACAGTGACGGCCATGTGACAATTTCTGTGGGCGATGAGATCGAAGTTCTCGTGGATCGGAGAAAGGATGCCGAACTGATCCTCTCCAAAGAAAAGGCCGCCAGAATAAAGATGTGGGATGATGTCATAAAGATATACGAGGTGAAAGGTACAATACCGGGCACTATTGTGGAGAGAGTGAAGGGTGGTCTCTCGGTTGACATTGGATTCCCTGCTTTTCTTCCGGGTTCTCAGGTTAGTACGCATCCCGTAAAAGATCTTGACAGATATGTTGGGCAAACCATGGATTTCCAAATTCTGAAATACGATAGAAAAAGAAATAATGTTGTCCTGTCGAGAAAAGCGATACTGGAAATAGAAAGAGAAGAAAAGAAGAAAAAAACCCTTGAGACTCTGGAAGAAGGTAAAATAATAGAGGGTATTGTAAAGAATGTAACTGATTATGGCCTGTTTATAGATCTGGGAGGTATAGACGGATTATTGCACATTACCGATATGTCATGGGGAAGGATAAAGCATCCGTCGGAGCGTTTTTCAAGGGAGGACGAGATAACGATTAAGGTGCTCAGTTTTGACAGGGAAAAAGAAAGAGTGTCGTTAGGCCTTAAACAGCTTACGGAAAATCCGTGGAATGCCATTACCGAAAGATATCCTGTTGAATCCATAATAGAGGGAAAGGTTGTAAACATCATGGATTATGGGATATTTGTTGAAATTGAACCGGGAGTCGAGGGACTTGTGCATGTGTCTGAGATGTTTTGGACCAAGAAGATAAGACAACCAACCAAGGTGCTGTCTATGGGTGACGTTATAAAGGTAATGGTACTGGATGTGAATCCTGATAACAGAAGGATATCACTTGGCCTCAAGCAGACAATGCCTAATCCGTGGGTGGAGCTGAAAGAAAAATATCCGGAAGGAACCGTTATAGAGGGCGAGATAAGAAATATCACTGATTTTGGTATCTTTGTTGGAATTGAAGATGATATTGACGGTTTGATACATGTATCGGATATTTCCTGGAAAAAGCGGGTAAATCACCCGTCGGAGTTTTATAAAAAAGGGCAGATGATCGAAGCGATAGTCTTAGGGATTGATGTGGAAGCGGAGAAATTTTCTCTCGGAATTAAACAACTTGCGGGGAATCCGTGGGAAGAGCTTGTCTCCAGATATGTTCCGGGATCTATAATCACGGGGAAGGTAACAAATATTACTGATTTTGGTATCTTTGTTGAAATAGAAGATGGCATAGAGGGCCTGGTTCATATCTCCGAGATAAGCCGTGAGAGAATCCAGTCTGCCGGGGACATATATTCTGTTGGAGATACTGTATCCGCTGCTGTAAAGAATGTTGATATTGCCAGCCAGAAAATAGGCCTTAGCATTAAGGACGCCGAAAAAGCTTCGAATGAACCATCTAAAAAGCTTTATATAAATAATAGTGAAAAGGTTGTTTCTAATCTGGGTGACATACTGTCAGGCATAAAGCTTTAATAACTTTGTAAATCCCGATTCATCGGGACTGTGTTCCGCTGCATCCTGCCCCGGCCTTCGTTAGGGCAGGCTTACTACGGCGTGCCGTAAGTACGCTTCATTTCTAGAGATTTGTGCGTTTATATATTTGTCCTGACATGTCGGAATTACTTCATCATCTGATTTGGGCTTTTTGCGAGCGCATAAACTTTAATATGTTTGCAAGAGATTATTTCTTTTGAGTGAAAGTTAATGAAAAAACATCCCGTGATCTTTGGTTTTTTGCTCCTTGCGATTATCGGCGTGTTTTGTTTTCTCGTCCTTCGCGCATTGATTCCTTTCGAAAAAAAGAGTGCGGGATTCTCTTTTAAAGACAAAATTGGTGTCGTGAATATAGAAGGTGTCCTGCGTAATTCGAAGGACACGATCAGTCAGCTGGATAGATATGAGAAAGACAACAACGTTAAGGCGGTTGTTCTGCGTGTAAATTCCCCGGGCGGAGCGGTGGTCCCCTCTCAGGAGATATATGATAAGATCTTGCACTTGAAGAAATCCAAGAAAGTTGTTGTCTCAATGGGGTCGGTTGCGGCATCGGGAGGGTATTATGTCGCGTGTGCCGCTGACAGAATTATTGCCAACCCCGGCACGATAACCGGAAGTATAGGCGTTATAATACAATTTTCTCAAATAGAAGATCTGCTGAAGAAAATAGGGTTCAAGTCCACTGTTGTCAAGGCGGGCAGGTACAAGGATGTCGGATCTCCGGTACGTGATATGACACTCGACGAGAGAAGCCTTATTCAGGGTGTAATTGATGATATTCATAACCAGTTCATCGAGGTGGTATTATTAAATAGAAATATTCCCAAGGAGAAGGTAGAAGATATTGCCGATGCAAGGATATTCACCGGCAGACAGGCACTTAAAATAGGACTTATTGATGATCTTGGCAATATGGAATATGCAATTGATGTTGCGTCCGATCTCGCAGGAATAGAGGGCAAAGCCGAAGTCGTCTATCCTGAGAAAAAACGAAAGAGTCTGCTTCGGTATATCGCAAGTGAAACACTCTCTGCCGTCTCGGAAGAATTCAGAGGAGACGATGCCGGCATCAGCTATTTGTATAGATCGACACGCGGGATGTGATATGACAAAAAAAGATCTGATTAAGAAAATACAGACCACGCTGCCTGATTTTCCGAAAAGGGATATCGACTTTGCGGTGGATGTCATGTTTGAGGGTATGAAAAAGGCTCTTTCGGGTGGTGAAAAGATAGAAATAAGGAATTTCGGGGTTTTTGGCGTTACAAAAAGGGAATCCCGCATAGGAAGAAATCCCAGGACAGGAGCGGAGGTTTATGTGCCCGCGAGAAATGCCGCATTCTTCAAGACAGGCAAGGAATTAGGAGAGATGGTTAATCGTAAGCCGGATTTATAAACCAATAGATTCATTTACTCGAAATCTTGCATTCCTGCAAAGTCGACCAACTGGTCCTTTCTTTTTTTATGCTGTAGTTTTTTGAGGGCTTTTGCTTCTATTTGTCTTATCCTTTCTCTGGTAACACCCATCATCTCGCCGACTTCCTCGAGGGTAAAAGGTCCATAGTTACAAGCAACCCATGTGCAGTTGCAGAAGGTCTCATTTTTTAACCACCATTCGCATATTTTGTCATTGCAGGGTTTTGTGATGAATTCCTGTGTCCTCTTGCATATATATATGTTTGGCATTGTTTTTCCTTCCTGTTGTTGATTGAGGCTTTTTAAAAAGGTGATTTAGAATCCTCCTGATATATTAATCCCTGATCCTGGTTTGTCAATAGCCGACAGACTTGTCGCCTGCCTGAGACATACATAATCGTAATATTCCAGCTTTTTACAAAGCTATTATGCCTAAACTATTGGAGATAATATTGCAAGTATTATTATAAACATAAACTTTTTGTATTTCTTCCGTATCCGTCATCTGTTTCAGGCATAAAGTTCTTGACTTCGGGAGAGCTCTTCTGGTAGGAGGTACACAATCTGCTTGGATCCATTTATGGACTGGGACGGAAGAGAATTGAGGACAGTATAGCGCGTAATTTCCAAGCCTCCCGTTTCAGAGCGGAGAGGCTTTTTTTATGGAGTGATTACCGTATGGAAGTTATCAAAACAGTGCGCGACATGCAGACTTTCTCAGAATCTCTCAGGCTGCGGGGTAAAAGGATCGCGTTTGTTCCTACCATGGGTTATTTTCATGACGGACATTTGAAGTTGATGGAAGAGGGGAAAAAACAGTCAGACTGTCTGGTAACCAGCATATATGTGAACCCCACACAGTTTGGCCCAAATGAAGATCTCGACAAGTATCCCAGGGATTTTGAAAGGGATGAGAAGCTTTCCCGAGATGTCGGGGTGGATGTTATCTTTTATCCACCAAATTCGCAGATGTATCCTGAAAATTACCAGACATATATAAATGTGGAAAATATAACCGGAAATCTTTGCGGTTTAACAAGACCCTGTTTTTTCAGGGGTGTGACAACGGTTTGCGCAAAGCTGTTCAATATAGTCAAACCCCATGTCACCATCTTCGGGAGGAAGGATTTTCAGCAACTTGTGGTGATAAAGAGAATGGTGACCGATCTTAACATGGATATTGAAGTTATAGGGATCCCAACTGTCAGAGAACCGGGCGGTCTTGCCATGAGTTCGAGGAATGCGTATTTAAAAGAAGAGGAACGGGAATCCGCATTGAGTCTGAACCGTTCGCTCAAACTGGCCGGGAGTCTCTATGATCAGGGGCAGTGTGATGCCAGTGTAATAATAAAAGAAGTGAAAGATTTTATTGGAAGATATCCCGATACCAGAATAGATTATGTCAAGATATGTGATGTCGAAACCATGAGAGATGTCGAGCGTCTTGAAAAAAGATCCGTACTGGCGCTGGCTGTCTGGGTGGGTGTGCCCAGGCTTATAGATAATTATGTGTTTGGAGAAAACAAATAGGCAGGTGAAAAAATGCAAAGAACAATGCTGAAGTCAAAACTTCACAGGGTGGTCGTTACCGATGCCGATCTCGCTTACGAAGGGAGCATAACTATTGACGAAGATCTTATGGATACCGCGGATCTGCTTTCCTATGAAAAGGTTGATATATACAATGTATCCAACGGGGAAAGATTTTCCACCTATACAATCAGCGGTGCAAGAGGGTCCGGCGTTATATGTCTGAATGGAGCTGCGGCAAGAAAGGCCTCGAAGGGGGATATCATAATTATAGCAAGCTATGTGTCGGTTGACGAGGATTTGGCAAAGAAATGGAAACCGACGTGCATATTGGTTGATGATAAAAACAGGATAAAGAAAAAATGATGGCTTCGTAGTAGCTCTTATCCGGAATTTTCGGGCGGGACTGTATGCTCTGTCCGTTTTCGGTATTGCAGTGAAAGGAGCTTCCTGATATACCTCCACATTCTTGAGAGGCGGGTGCGTGTACGAGATGGCAAAGAAGATCCGGAAAAGAATCAAGGGTGTTTTCCTGACGGGGATAGCCGCGATTATTCCCGTAGGAGTAACATTTTATATCTTTTATCTTATCATAGGGATGATGAATAAACTGGTAGGAATTATCCCCGCCAGATTTCATCCCGACCATATACTCCCATTCCACATACCGGGTCTCGGTGTGATAATTACGCTGATACTTATCTTTGTCGCGGGTCTTGTGACAAAGAGTTATCTTGGTAAAAAGGCCGTTTCTCTGGGCGAGAAACTTGTGGGCAAGATACCCCTGGTTAGGAGTATATATAACGCGTTAAAGCAGCTTGTCGAGGCCGTGCTTAGTGATAAGGGAGAGAGTTTCAAAAAAGCAGTTTTGATAGAGTATCCACGTAAGGGACTGTATTCAATAGCTTTTGTCACTGGTGAGAGTCGAGGAGAGGTGCAGTCAAAGACATCACAAAAATGTATAAATCTTTTTATTCCCACTACGCCAAATCCTACATCAGGGTTCTACATAATGATACCGGAGACGGATGTGATACATCTTGATATGACGGTTGAAGAGGCATTTACTTTGATTATATCGGGTGGTGTCCTTTCACCTCCGGAGATCCAACAAAAAAATTGAAAAGGGAAAAAACATGCAAATAACATCTGAAGGGGTCAAGATAGGGCATCCAGATATCGTGGCTGACACCATAGCAGCGAATATCATAGCCAGAATACTGGATGAGGAAAAAAAAGCAGGAATGGATATAAATACCATGCCCCACTGCGGTTTGGAGGTATTTTTGGGTAAGGGTTTCTGTATAGTGGGCGGAGAAGTTGCCACGAAAATATATGTAGATATTGAGAAGAGTTTGCGCCAGACGGTATTATCTCTGGGTTATAATGATGCGGCTGTAGGCCTCAACGGACACTCAATGGGTGTGTTCAATGCGATTATACCTCAATCACCCAATATAAACATGGGAACGCGAGCTGAGCTTGGAAAATATAAAGAAATAGGCGCGGGAGATCAGGGGATCATGTATGGATTTGCCTGCGATGAGACCCCGGAACTGCTTCCTCTCACCTATGTCCTGGTCAACAGGATGATGAGGGCGTTCGAGGATTGCGGAAACCCTATATTTGCACCGGATGGCAAAGGACAGGTAACTGTAAATTACAATAAGCAGGGTAAACCGACGAGTGTTGCGAAGGTGTTGATGTCCAACGCCATTGATTATCGTCACGTGGCGGAAGACGAAGAGATTGAGGAAACCGCAAGGAAAATAGCATTTGACTGCATGGGTCAGTGGGTGAATGAAAAAACCGAGTTTTTGTTTAATCCCACTGGCGAATGGCAGGCGGTTCACTCGTGCAGTGCAGCTGACTCGGGGGTTACGGGCCGTAAACTCGTCTGTCAGCTTTATGGAGGATATCCCGGAGCGCAGCTCGGCGGAGGAGCGGTCGTTAACAAATCACCTGAGAAGGTTGACTGCTCCGCTGTATTCGGGACGCGCTATGCAGCCAAAAATATTGTAGCTTCCGGCCTTGCAACCAAATGTTCGGTGCAGTTGGCCTATGCCATAGGCGTTGCTAAGCCAATGTCTATTTATGTTAACACGTTTGGCACAGGAGTTATGCCGGATGAAAAATTATCAAGCATAGTGGAAAGAGTTTTTGATTTTACACCCAGGGGAATGATAGAGCGTTTCGGCCTGCTCAGTGGAGATATCTACCGTAAGATATCGAAAGTCCTGTTTATGGGCGATTATGCATGGGAAGAAATGGATCTGGTGGAAAAGCTGAAGAAAGAAGTAGAGAACAAAGAATAGGGGCCGGGATTCAGAAATCAGAGTAAAGGCATTGGTTGTATGTCACTGTTTCCCGTGGTTTTCGTGGAAAAAGGTACCGATATGTGTGTTCCTGTACAGGGACGTGGAAAGGATCAATCAGGAAAAAAATGGATTACGATATTAAAGATATAAATCTGGCTGAAGAGGGAAAATCGAGCGTTGACTGGGCAAACAAGAGCATGCCGGTCCTGAATAACATAAAGAAAAGATTTGAAAAGGAAAAACCGCTGAAAAACGTCAGACTGGGTGCGTGTCTCCATGTTACGACAGAGACGGCCAGCCTCATGGAAACGCTGAAAGCGGGAGGCGCCGAGCTCTCCTTGTGCGCGTCGAATCCCCTGAGTACGCAGGATTACGTTGCCGCCTATCTTGTAAAGTATCAGGAGATTGCAGTGCATGCCATCAATGCAGAGGATACCACTACATATTATCGTCATATAAATTCGGTACTGAATGCAAAGCCGACGATAACTATGGACGATGGCGCCGATCTTGTATCGACTATACATTCAAGCCGTCAGGATCTTATAGACGGGATTATCGGGGGAACTGAAGAAACAACCACCGGTGTTGTACGGCTGAAGGCAATGGCCAGTGAAGGAGTCCTGAAATTTCCCCTGATAGCGGTAAATGACGCTAACACGAAGCACATGTTCGATAACAGATACGGCACCGGGCAGAGCACGCTGGATGGAATCATAAGGGCTACCAACCGACTAATAGCAGGTTCCGCCTTTGTCATTTGTGGGTATGGCTGGTGTTCAAGGGGGCTTGCGATGAGGGCCTCAGGAATGGGTGCAAATGTTATTGTGACAGAGGTGGATCCCCTTCGCGCGCTGGAAGCGGTCATGGATGGTTACAGGGTCATGCCGATTGCCGAGGCCGCCGAGGAAGGAGAATTTTTCTGTACATTGACAGGGGATATAAATGTCATCCGCAAGGAACACTTTCTAAAAATGAAGGATGGGTCTATTGTATCCAATTCCGGCCACTTCAATGTCGAACTGGATATAGAGGGGTTGAAGAATGTCTCCGAGTACACAGGGAGAATAAGGGAATATATTGACGAATATACACTGAAAAATGGAAATCGTGTATATATTCTGGCGGAGGGAAGATTGATTAATCTTGCTGCTGCCGAGGGGCATCCTTCAAGTGTCATGGATATGAGTTTTGCCAACCAGGCGCTTGCCGCTGAGTACCTTGTAAAACATGGAAATGAGCTGGACAATATGGTCTACAGTGTGCCCGAAGATATCGACATGGAGATAGCGCGATTAAAACTGGAGTCGATGAATATCAGGATAGATGTGCTTACACCCGAACAGCACAAATATCTTAATTCCTGGGAAATGGGGACATAGACAGCTGAATAGGTAGATAGGCTGAAGGCTGTAGGCTGTTAGCAAAAGATTAAATAATTTTGCACCTTTATCCCACCTAATAGCCCTCAGTCTAAAAAGCTTCAGCCTGCCCCTTGCTTATGTCTTCACGCGCATGAACATAATCAGGGTTGCGATGCCGAATATGAAATTGGCGGCCCATGCCGCTACCACAGGCGGTATGGTTCCGGAGCGACCCAGGGATATGGCGAAGGCAAAGACGATCCAGTATGAAAATCCGATTATAATCCCCGTGCCCATACTCTGAGCGACTCCTCCGCTCCTTTCCGATCTCAATGAAAAAGAGATACCTAATATAGCAAGGATAACACTTACCAGCGGGAATGCGATTTTCCCGTGCATATCTGTTCGATCTTTTGTAGTGTCATATCCCTCCGAACGTGTCTTTTTTATAAACCTGTTCAACTCTACGAGGCCCATCTCTTCGGTACTCTTCTGAACAGCCATAAAGTCCGAAGGATCTTCAGGCAGATTTATAACCCTTGACGATATCTTCTGGAGTAAAGGGAATCCATCTTCGGGAAAGGTTGTTACGAGCAAATTTTTGAATACCCACCTGTCATTTTCCCATCTCGCCTCTTTTGCGTCTATCCTCTCATAGAGGTTCATCTTCTGATCAAAGAGATTGATCCTTATCCCTTTAAGTGTATTTGTTCGAGGATCGAACATGGAAAAGTTGTAAATTCCGTTTTTACCCCTGTGCCAGATCTGATTTTGTTTAAAACTGCCCAGTTTTTCTCTCTTCTGAATCTCCACAAGCTTGATATATTTGACCTTTTGATTTGTGTATGGTGTTATAAATTCGCTCAGGAGGAACGCTGCCATACAGATTGCAAAGGATAATACAATGATGGGAAGCGATATGCGATAAAGACTTACTCCGTTCGCCTTCAGGGCCGTTATCTCGCAGTTCTTTGACAGGATCCCGAACGAAAGAAGGGCGCCGAGCAGGGTGGTGACCGGTATCATCTGTGACAGTATCATGGGTATATTCAAGAACGAATAGGACACCATCTGGCCCAGAGTGGCGTGATTACTCAGGAACATTCTCATACGTTCAAAGAAATCCGCGATCAGATACAGCCCTGTAAGAGAAACAAGGATCAGTATGAATATCTTTATAAATTCTTTAAGAATGTATCTATCGAGAATATTCATTTAAGTATCCGTATCCCGATGTGTCGGATGTAAGCAGGCACAAATGGTTTTTCCTTTGCAGCCATGATCAGCATGTATACACCGGTGACACCCAGAATTGAGTTTGACATCCATGCGCCTGTTGCCGGGGAAAGTATACCGGTTTCACCCAATGCCTCCCCGCCGAGTTGGAGGACATAGTAGATCATGATAACAATAAGACCTATAACAAACCCCCTTGATTTTCCGCTTCTCTGTTTTGAGATGCCCAGTGGGATCCCGATTATGCCAAAAATGATACATGAAAAGGGTATGGTGAACTTCTTGTGGATCTCGATGATAAAATCTTTCAGAACAGTTTTCTCCAGGCCGGGGGTCCTGCTTTTTCTGATCAACTCGAGAAGCGACATTTCCCTGCTGTCCTTTGCGATTGGTTTATTTTTGCCTCCAATTGATTCCGATAAATCGAGGTTTATGTCATAGGAACTGAAATCTATCTTTCTATAGTTTGTCAGATCAGTATTTGTCGTGTGGATACTTCCATTCTCCAGCCTTAGAGTTACCTGCATGGATTCCGGGTTTGAGATAAGATATCCTTTTTGTGCGATAATTGTAGCTGGTTCTTTCAACATGCGATTATCGCATATGAATAGGCCCTTCATGTAATCTCCGTGTGGTGGAATTTCTTCCGCATAAAGCACAAGACCGGCAAAATTGTCGTTGAATATCCTCTCTTTGATACCTATGCTTGCCTTCTGCTTCGCTATATCGAACAGGAGGTTTTTGGTCGCAAGATTCCCGTAAGGAATAAGAAAGAATCCTGTAAGTGCAGTTATGAGGAAAGCGCACAGAGAGGCGAAAGCAATGGGCGTCATAAGCTGGTACAGGCTCATGCCCGATGATTTCAACACAATTATTTCGTTGTCACGGGAAAGCCTTCCCAAACCTATGAGTATGGAAATAAGAAGTGATACAGGTATGGTGATCATAAGAAAAGAGGGCATCAGGTAAAGAATAAGTTTCGCTATATCTACAAAGTTTATTCCCTTGTTTATCATGAGATCCATGAGCTGAAGGATTCTCCCCATCAGGAGGACAAAGGTAAGTATGAAGAGAATCATGAAGAAGGGAATGGAGATTTCTCTTAGAATGTATCTGTTGACGACCCTGTTCATCTTTTGTCTTTCCGGTTGTATAAAGGCTTTGCGATGTTCAGTTTTTGCTATGAGCTTTCAGCTTCGAGCTCTCCCGAGTTAGGAATATATAACAGCAAATCGATTTTGCTTCAATGTTTCTTGGATTGACCTTGATTTTTAAATCTGCTAAATAACTTGGGGTATATCAAATTGAAAGTATCAATATACAGTTTTGTCAAATCTAACAGTATCCGAAGGTGTTATCCATGATTGATTTGCACACACATTCTATCTTCAGTGACGGCGAGCTGGTTCCCTCAGAGCTGGCAAGGAGGGCGGTTGTAAAAGGATACCGGGTAATTGCGATAACCGACCATGCCGATCACTCAAATATTGATTTTATTATTCCCAGGGTTGCAAAAGTCTGCGAGAAGATATCAGAAGCCTGTCCCATAAAAGCTATTCCGGGTGTTGAGATTACACATGTTCATCCGGACCATATCTCTTCTCTTGCCGG
>JAUXBI010000140.1 GCA_030619435.1 Syntrophaceae bacterium | reverse complement strand
TTCAGAATCCTTTACAGTGATGATCAGGTTATCACCATTGATGTGCATGACCCGCGTGACACAGGCATAAATAAGGAAGGGGATATCATAAACTTCCAGTTCGGGGTGGACAGCCCCGTTATTATTGAAGAATAAAGGATTATGCCGTGCGCAGGTATTTAACTACATGGAATATAATTCTCCTTCTTATATTCATAATTCTTTTCTTTTCCATCCTGTATCCTATATTCTTCATTTTCAAGGCCAGCTTCATCAGCTCTGAAACAGGACTTTTTTCTCTCGACAGTTACAAATCTTTTTTCCATTATCCCTATTACCTGAGGTGTCTGAAAAACAGCATATTTGTCAGTACGGTAGCCACTCTCTTCGCGGTTGCTATCGGCGTTCCCTTCGCGGTTCTTCTGTCAAGGTTTCATGTCCCCGGTAAAAATATACTGAAAACCCTGGGAACACTGCCACTGATCTTGCCCACCTTCATAGGGGCGGAGGCCTGGTTGATGCTCCTGGGCAGGAATGGAATCCTCTTTAATTTCCTGCACAAACTCGGGATCGACATTCCCAGCATATATGGATGGAGGGGCATAGTCCTCGTTTTCAGTCTGCAATTTTTCCCTTTTGTTTTTCTTATGGTATCGGCGGCTATAAACTCTATCGACAGTTCACTTGAAGAAGCCGCCACAAATCTTGGCGCCGGCAGATTAAGGGTGCTTTGCACAGTGACACTTCCCGTTATCACCCCTGCCATATTCTCCGGCGCGCTGGTTGTGTTTTACCTGTCAATCGAAAACTTCGGTGTTCCGATCCTGATAGGCGAAGATTTTCGTGTCCTGTCAGTCCAGGCTTACAACGAGTTTATCAGTGAGATGGGAGGAAATCCTTCCATGGCGGGGACCCTGAGCATGATACTGCTGGCGATCACATTTGGGCTGACGATTCTGCAGAAGTACTGGGTGGAAAGAAAGAGTTACGCCATGAGTGCTCTGAGGCCACCGGAAGTGAAAAGGTTAAAACCGCTCCCCACCTTTCTTATATGGTTTTTTTGCTCCGCGGTTGTATTTATAGCGCTCGCTCCCTTTGCAGTGGTGATTATAGCGTCTGTAACGAAGACACAGGGTCCTGTTATGTACTTTGGTCAGTTCAGCCTTGAGAATTTTGTAAGGGCTTTCAGTGTTGCGCCCCGCCCGATCTTGAACTCGTTTTTTCTCGCCACGGTGGCGACGCTCATTGGCATAGTGTTTGGCATAGCTGTGAGTTATCTGGTCGTAAGGAAACGTGGCACGGTAACCTATCTTCTTGATCTTCTGATTATGTTGCCCCTTGCGATAGCCGGGACGGTCCTTGGTATAGCTCTGGCTGCAACCTATAACGAGGGCAGGATTGTTCTTACCGGTACGTGGATGATTCTGGCCCTTGCCTATTTCATCCGTAAAGTGCCCTTTTCCATCAAGACCACATCTTCGCTTTTACATCAGATCGACACATCGATTGAGGAGGCATCCATCAATCTTGGTGTTCCCCCCCTCATGTCTTTTATAAAGATTATCATGCCTATCATGCTTCCCGGTATACTTGCGGGGGCTATCATAATGTGGGTCACCACGCTTGCGGAATTGAGCTCAACAATTGTGCTCTATTATGGTCCATGGGCAACCATGACAGTGGAGATCTTCCAGCGTATCGGGAGTGGTGATTTTGGTCCGGCATCGGCCTACGCAACCATCCTGATAGTATCGGTGCTTGTGCCGCTCTTTCTCCTCAACAAGGTATTGGGGAAGGACCTGGCGTCATCCCTTTAGCCCCTATATATGGTAGAGATCCTCACTCCACACTTTTATCCAGTTATCTTTCATGATCTTCAGGGTCTTCTTGATTGTGCCCACACCCAGTATGACAACGGTGATGTCTCCCGTTCCCATGCAGGGATATATGTAATCAAGGTTGATATCGGCGTTCTTCAAAAGCTTTAAGACAATATTCATTCCACCCGGGTGATTCGGTATTTCGCATGCTATAACCTGTTTTGTCTTTATCTTGTATCCCGCAGACTTCAATACATTCATAGCCTTGTCAGGATCGTTGACAACGAAATAGAACAGGCCTTTTTCTTCATGCGTTGTTGCGCAACAGCAGGCTATTATGCCGATCCTGTTGTCACTCAATATGTCACTGACAGCGGATAGCTGCCCCGGTACGTTGTTCAGCCGGAGTTCAATCTGTTTTACCGTTTTCACCGTGAATCTCCCTTTAGAATATATTCAGCACCCTCGTCCAGACCCTTGCGATTCAATTTCATTATGCCGGCTTTTCCGCCCTTCACGATTTCTGAAAGTCCGTTCATTATTGAGTCAAGAGAAGTTATCTTTGTATGGGCCACAAATGCCCCCAGCATAATCATATTTACGACGCGTTCACTGCCCAGCTTCTTCGCGATATCAACGGCGGGTATCCTTATAGCGGTCAGATCGTCCCTGGTCAGCTCTCTGTCCACGTGATTTGAATTGAGGAGGATAGCACCGCCTTCTCTCATTACGCCTTCATATTTCAGCAGGGAGGGCTTATTCATAATTACCGCGAAATCGGGAGAAGACGCTACAGGAGAAAATATCTCTTCATCCGATACAACAACTGTGCAATTTGCCGTGCCTCCACGCATCTCCGCACCGTATGCGGGGAGGTAGGTTACTTCTTTGCCGTCACGCATTGCCGCTACCGCAAAGACATAACCCATCATCAGGACACCCTGTCCTCCAAATCCCGCAAAGACAGCTTTTTTCATAAAAGCAACCCTCTTTAATCTGTTTCGTCCTTTATGACCTTAAGGGGAAAGGTTTGCGCAACATCCTCATCGATCCACCTGCAGGCGTCTATCGGAGACATTTTCCAGTTGGTAGGGCAGGGCGAAAGAATCTCGACGAGAGAAAATCCCAGACCTGCCATCTGTATCTTAAAGGCCTTTGTTATGGCCTTCTTGGTTTTTCTTATGTTTTTTATGGAATTGACCGCTGTACGTTCTATATAGACAGCCCCCTGTGTTAATGCCAGCATTTCGCTCAGATCGATAGGAGTCCCGTCACGATCTTTATCGCGACCACCCGGTGTTGTGGTGGAGTTCTGGTCGAGCAGGGTTGTGGGAGCCATCTGCCCGCCCGTCATGCCATAACAGCTGTTATTGACGAAAATAACGGTAATATTTTCACCTCTGTTTGCGGCATGGATAGTTTCAGCGGTTCCGATGGCGGCGATATCCCCGTCACCCTGATAGGAAAATACGATCTTGTCCGGAAGAGTACGTTTTATCCCGGTGGCCACTGCCGCGCCTCTTCCGTGAGGAGCTTCTCCCATGTCTATGTCAAAGTAGTCATAGGCCAATACCGCGCAACCGGCCGGAGGAACACCTATTGTTTTCTCTCCTATGCCAAGCTCTTCTATGACTTCAGCCATTAATCGGTGGATGATACTGTGCCCACACCCCGGACAATAGTGAAACGGCGCCTCCTTCATATATCTCGGTCTTTTAAAGACAACCTTTTCCATTTATCAATCCTCTTCCAGGCGCCGGCGGTAATAAAGGCTGCTTATCACCCTGCCTATCTCATCAGGCGTGGAAACAACCCCCCCGGGTCGTCCATAGAAGTGCGTGTTGCTTCTTCCCTCCAGGGAGAGTCTTACGTCTTCCACCATTTGCCCCGTATTCATTTCAAAGACAAGGAAATCCTTGATTAATCTGCTCATTTCTCTGATGGCGCGACCAGGAAAGGGCCACAGGGTGACAGGCCTTAAAAGACCCACCTTAAGGCCCATCTCACGTGCCCTCTTTATGGCGCCCTTGGCTATTCTTGCGGCAGTTCCGTAAGCTACAATTACAAGTCTGGCATCTTCAGTCATATAGGTTTCCGCGCATGCGATTTCCCCGGAGATAGCCTCATACTTCCTTGCGAGCTTCCAGTTATGTTCTTCCATTGCCACCGGGCTCAGGATCAGTGATTTGATTATTCGGCTTGGCCTTTCCTTTGCCCCATTCAGTATCCACAGTTTAGATGGCAGCTCACTGAGATTGACGGGGTCAGGAAAGATAACAGGCTCCATCATCTGACCCATCATGCCGTCGGCCAGTATCATAACGGGTGTCCGGTATCTGTCTGCATATTCAAAGGCTTTTCTTGTAAGGTCGGCCAACTCCTGGCCATAGGCCGGGGCCAGAACGATAGTGCGGTAGTCTCCGTGTCCGCCGCCTCTGGTGGCCTGAAAGTAATCCCCCTGGGAAGGGGCTATATTGCCGAGACCCGGCCCACCTCGCATGGTGTTCACAATTACCGCGGGAAGTTCGGAAGCCGCCAGAAATGATATGCCCTCCTGCTTGAGACTTATACCCGGACTGGATGAACTGGTCATTGCCCTTGCTCCCGCCATGGAGGCCCCGAGTACCATATTTATAGCGGCGAGTTCACTTTCGGCCTGGATAAAGGTACCATCTTTCAGATTGGCCATTGCGCCGGACATGAATTCCGGGAGCTCGTTCTGCGGTGTTATGTGATAGCCCGCGTAAAATCGGCATCCGGCGCGTATCGCTGCCTCGCCGATTACCTGACTCCCTCTCATTAACAGCTTCTTATCCACGATAGACCTCTATTGCGATATCAGGGCAGATAACTGCGCACATGGCACAGCCTGTACATTTACAACCTTCCTCATCTTTTGTTTCCGTGAACCTGGCGGGATAATACCCCTTTTCGTTTGATTCAGTGGAGATGACAATAAGTTCGTTCGGACATACCGACACGCAGAAATAACATCCCTTGCATAGTTTGCTGTCGATTACTATCCGGCCTTTTTTTGTTTTTATGGTCATAAGTTTCGCTCAGATTAAATGCTGTCAGAAATTT
>JAUXBI010000075.1 GCA_030619435.1 Syntrophaceae bacterium | reverse complement strand
CGCAACTGAGGTATCCCCGCGTTCGGACAATAGCCTGTCTTTCCTCCCCGCATTGCCTTTTCAGCCGCATCCATAATGTTGGAAGGCGTTATGACGTTTAAACCACCCAGGTGAAAGGGATCTCCCTTGTTCCCCCCTGCCGCGAGGGCGGCCGCCTCGGCGGAAACGGCAAAGGCGGTTTCAACCCCCAGACGCTCTATCCTGTCCGCGATTCTCATGGTCTTCTCCTTTTACCCGGCATATTCCGGGATGCCCATCTCTTCTGAATTGACAATACTTGGAGCCGCTTCCGGGGGATTATCTTCCAGGAAGGGTAAGGTGCTTTCTATTTTCCATGCCGGATATCCCAACAGGATTCCCGCCACGTTTCCTGCCGCAAGGATGGCCATGCTCTGCCTCGTCCAGATGGTTGCCGAACCGAGATGGGGCACGATTACCACATTGTCAAGTTTGCTTAAACCCGGCTTCAGAGCAGGTTCATCCTCAAAGACATCAAGGCCTGCACGAAAATCCGGATTATTCCGGCAGTGTTCGACAAGGGCCTCTTCATCGATCAATGGCCCTCTGCTCGCGTTAACCAGAATCGCGTTTTTCTTCATAAGTTTCAGGCGTTGGGCATTTATCAGATGATGTGTGGTTTCATCGAGCACCGGATGCAGGCTCACAAGATCGGACACCCGGAGCAGGTCTTCCACATTCTCTGCCCGTCTGCACGTAACCGGTCGCTCCCCGCGTGACTCCAAAAAATCCGCATAAGCAGCCACATAATCTTCGAGGGCGCTGTTCCGGTACAGATCATAATAAACGAGATCCATCTTGTGCCCCTCGACCATCATGCGCGCATAGGCGGCGCCGATACGTCCCGCCCCTATAACGCCAAGCGTCTTCCCATAGAGAAGCTCTCCGAGAAACATGGTTGGAAGCCAGCTTATGAACTTTCCTTCGCGTGTAAACCTGTCAGCCTCCACTACCCTGCGCGCCGCCGAGAATGTCAAGGCTACAGCCATTTCTGCGGTTGTTTCGGTCAACACACCGGGGGTGTTTCCCACACAGATACCATGCCTTGTCGCGGCTCCGACATCCACGTTGTTGTAACCCACGGCGTAATTACTGTATGCCCTCCCTCCGGCATTCGCAAGGACGGAGAAAAGTTCATTTCCCCAGACTTCGGTCAGTTGCCCTATGACTCCTGAGCAGTTGTCGCCTATCGCGGAGCTGATCTCTCCAGTACTCAGGATGTCCGTTGACGTGCAGACATCTACCCTGCAGCCCGCCTGGATTAAAATCTCCAGCCATCTTACACCCGGCAATCCCTTGGTGACAACCACACGCCTGTCACCATGAGGATTGTGCACTTTCCACTTTTCATCGTTTGACATGAGTGCCTCCTAAGGGGCCTCTGCCCCTGTTATAGGCCGATACTATGTTCCTTAATATCTGTCTTCTATGATTCTGGAACCTTAGGCATCTTTGAGAACAATGCCATAATCGCCCCAATTGAACATAAAATACCAGTAATCAAGAATGCCATTTGATAGTTTCCACCGGAAGAATCTACAACTACAGCCGCAAGTCTTGGTCCTATTAGTGCACCACCACTATATGCGAGAAAAATAAAACCATAGTTTACACCAACATGTTTGGCGCCGTAAAAATCTGCTGCAACAGACGGGAACGTACCCATCGCGCCCCCAAAGCAAAATGCTATAAGAGATACTCCTAATGCATACAGCCAGAAATTATCAAGTGAGTTCATACTAAACATTGTTACCGCGCTAATCACATACATAATAAATAGCGCTCGCATACGGCCGGTTTTATCTGACAATGTTGCCCAGAATATTCTTCCTATTGTATTAACAATTGCAAGAATACTGACTATCGAGCCTGCTTGCATTGGTGATAAGTTTGCTATCTGTTGACCGATAGGAGAAGCATGTGCAATTATCATCAAACCTGCGATGTTAGCGAAGGTATACATTACTAATAAGAAATAATATTGCGGGGTTCTAAGCATTTCTTTAGGCGTGAAATCATATTTGTTTGTTTTTAAGTTTCCAGTATTTGTTCCCGGCCCCTTCCATCCTTCCGGAATATAACCAGATGGAGGTGCTTTCATTAATTTTCCACCAATAGAAACACCAACTATTGTATAAACCGCTTGCCAAAAGAATGTTGTAAATGGTCCATAGTTTTCAACAAGTAAAGCTGCCACAGGAGCATAGAATACTGAACCAAGCCCGAATCCCGCGACTGCCAGGCCACCAATCATCCCTCTCTTGTCCGGAAACCATTTTATACAGGTTGCGATTGGAATACCGTAAGTAATTCCTATACCTGCTCCTCCGAAAATACCGTAGCCGATATATAACATAGCAAGCGATGATGTTTGACTTGCAATTAGTAATCCTGTTGATAATACTAATGCTCCGGCGATTACCATTTTAGTAGGACCAAATCTTTCTAATTGTCTACCCGCAAGAATCATGAAAAAAGGAATCATTGCGAGATTGATAGAAAACGCTAAAGATACTTGTGGGGCAGACCAATTAAAAGCTTCCTGTATAGGCTTTTGGAAAACACTCCAAGTATACAAAGCTCCCAGACAAACCTGTACGATTACAGCTCCGACAACAATTAACCATCGATTGTAACTTTTGTTATGCACCTTCCTACCTCCTTAAATGTTAAAATATTATGACACATTAAGCTATTCTCTCAGCCCTGCAGCCGGCCCGCCACCTTTTACCCGGCACAGCCCTCTGGTGACAAGCACACGCGCCGGTATGGCAGAGTTACAAGCGCATCAGAAATTGACGACGGGGCGAAGTTCTTCCACCGGGTAAATTTGCCCCTGCTTGGGGGGCATAGAGTTGTATACCCAGCCTACGTCTACCGTCCCGAGTTTTACAGCATTATATCTTTTAAATCCCTGAAATATACCGCGTATCAGGATATCCTCCATGTCCATAGTGAGGGCGAATATGGCGACTTCTTTTCCGCTCTCCAAAGATAACAGCTCGTCTCCATAAGCAAATGGTGAAAAGGCAAGTCGCCTGCTGTCGGATGCCTGGCACTGGATAAGTGGAATAAGTGTCGGGAAACCATCGTCGTCGATATACGACAGAAACTTGAGGCTGTCCAGCCTGTTAAAGACTTTATATGCCCAGGGTTTTAAAATGGAATTGGAAATATTTGTCTTTGCCCTCGATCTGGAAACCATGGTGAAAAGAGAAGATATAACTATTTTAGCAAGGGGCAGGCTTTCCCTCCCATAGGTTTCGACGAGATCCATATAATGTACGGTGTGTATGCCGCAGTAGCAATTGTAGCGGAACATCGGCTTTTTGTTAAACATCTCATAGTCTTCGCCTTCTTTTACCTTGTGCGTATAAAGGGCCTTTCCTCTCCAGAGACTCTTGTCCATGGTCATTATCAAGAAGGCTGTATTGGGATTACTCATGACATTCTTTTTGCTCATGCCCTCAGTAAACTGTCCCCATATCAGCTGCTTTGTGCCTTTGGCCTGAAGTGCGGTAATAAGGGTAATATGGGGAAGTCCTTCGTAGTTTATTGTAGAAATAAGCCCCACTTTTGCCTCGGGTTCAAACTCTTTTAAATCAGCCGCATCAAAAGCATTTTTCTTTTCCACAAAAAAGCCTCCTTTAAATATTCTAAAGCGCTACGCTGTAATTCTTTGTAATCTCCGGTTTTGTTTCGTTATCCCCACTTTTTGTATTGTCATTTTCAAACTTCACAGGTCCCGACCAACAGACAATATCCGGATCAACACCCGAGTTTCTGGCAACATTGATCAACTCTTCCACACGGCTCTTTGTTAGAAGGGGTTTCTCTTTGAAAGCCCAGTCAAGGCCGAGGCGCAAATATTTGTCGCTGCAGAGATTGTTGAATGAACAAAGCTCCCATTTTGCAACTTTCCCCTTTAGAGAGGTTGCTATGAATGCGCCGATTCCGAAGATATTTTCTTCCGTTTCCGTCGCACCGGGAATGACGGGGGTTCTTATCCAGAGATCGCAAGGATTATCATGTGTCCTCATGTAATCGCATATATGGATGAGATTGTTGAGAATTAATTCATTGGAATTACCCGTAAAGTCATTATGCTTTACTGGATCTATCTCTTTAATATCGTAGAGCACCAGATCTGAATAGGGAAGTATCTTGTCGAGAGCCTTCTGTGTGTAGAAACCACACGTATCGAGGGCCGTATGTATGCCCATTTCTTTTAGTTTTTTAAAGAAGACAGCTACGAAATCGGCCTGAACAACCGGTTCACCACCCGATGCGGTTACCCCGCCACCCGACTTTTCAAAATAGATGCTGTCTTTTCCTACCTCTCTGACAAGATCATCGAGATCCCATCCCATTCCCAGAAGTTCCATTGCCGTTGACGGACATTCTTCACTGCAAATACCGCAATTAGTGCAGAGCTCTCTCTCGATTTGTATCCCCTCTTCCGTAAAGGAGAGTGCTTTTTCGGGACAGACTTCTATGCAGGTTCTACACCCGATACATCTTGATTCCATCCACTGAACCTCGGGGTTCATCGAGATGCTCTCGGGATTTTGGCACCAGGTGCATTTCAGCGAACAACCCTTGAAAAAGACAGTGGTTCGTATGCCCGGACCATCTTCAGTCGAGAGTCTCTGAATCTGCAATATGGTTGATCTCTGTTTCGAATCGATTATTCAATGCTCCTTCTGAAGATTATTTCAATAATTGTTGTGGATTTCGCGGGCAATTATCTCATCCTGAAGTTCTCTGCCGATACCGGTAAAGTATGCGTTGTAACCCGTTATTCGAATCAAAAGGGTACGGTAATCTTCGGGATGCTCCTGGGCATCCTTAAGCATATCTGCACCCACCATGTTTATCTGAAGTGAAGTGCCGCTGTTTTCCGCGTAACCTTTCAGAAAGGCCTTAAATTTTTCCTTGTGTTCGGGATCACGCAGGAGAGCCGGATTCAGAGTAATTGTATGACTGGCGCCGTTTGGAAGACTGTTCAAATAGTCACCCCAGTCTCCGTTTCCATCTTTCACCCTGCCTCCCAGCGCTTTTCCAACAGAGTTTACATTAGCGGTCGGACCGTTTATATCGGCACCGTTCGAAGGACAGATTGCGTTTGACAAAAATTGTCCTTTTGGCCTTCCATCGGCACTGGCGGCCATGATGTATCCGTCACCCACCCAGTAGTTCCAGCTGAGCATTCCGGGGCGAAACTGACGGTTTGTTGATATGGTCCTGTGTTTCCATGCCTCGTCACTCCACATATCCATGACCTTTCGAGCCATTCCATCTGCTTCATCGTTATCCCTTCCATATTTGGGTGCACGAAATTTCGCCTTGGCCTGCAAAACGTCATGTCCCTCCCAATTGTCTTTTAATGCCTCTACAATCTCCTCTATGGTGCATTCCTTCCGGTCATAGACGAGATATTTGATGGCTAGCAGGGAATCGACGGTGGTTGCAAAGGTAACACCTTCAAGAGTAGTAAAACTGAGTTCTGCACCACCTCGGGTTATGTCGATGGCTTTCTCGGCACATCCCTTTACCAGGCAGGAGAGATAAGGAGTGGGGCAAAACTCTGCCCTGATGGATTCCGAGGTTTCATAGGTATCGACACATTTTTTTACTATATATCGTGTGTGCTCTTCGTAGGCCTTCCAGAATTCTTCCCAGGTCTCAAGTTTGCTCGCGTTCCCTGTCTTTGGCCCGTCCTGCTTTATCTTATCCTTTTTCCCGGTAATTGGATCGATAAATTTAATCATATCCTTGCCGCCGGTGAGGGTCAATTCCACCGCCTTAAGAAGGTTAAGATTATTGTCCACTGTGCCTGATCTGTCATTTCCTGCCATGGTGTTTTCCAGACATCCTACCGGCGCGTAATCATAGACATTATCTTCATTGATAAGATCAGTACAGCCAGCCCTTTTTGCTTCGCGCATCATCCCCGCCATGGACCTCTCGTCAAAGTTAAGGAGAAAGGGGGCACCCTGGCTGGAGGAAATACTATCAACGACTTTGTCGAGAAGATCTTCGGGAGAATTTCTGTGCAACCTTACGTTAGGTTTTGGCTCAAGAATGGGTGACATTTCATCAATGACCTCGAGAATTGCGTAGGTGAGATCATTTGTCATGTCCTTTTCATTCTTTCCGATGCCGGAGAGAGTAATAAGCTGGCCATATCCTGATGTAATACCGTTATTGCCAACATTTATCATGGCATCATAGACGGTGTTGGCATGCACCCAGAAACACTTAAGTATCTCTTTCCCGAACTCCCTGTCCATGCCCTTTGAGAGAGAATATTCCCAGTAGGGAAGTAAATACTGGTCAATCCTGCCGAAGGATACTCCCGGCCCCGGATAATTTTCATCGCTCATAATCAGCATGTGGGTAAGCCATAAAGATTGTACTGCCTCCCAGAAGGTTTCCGGGGGTTCCCAGGGAACCTTCTTCAGGTTTTCAGCCATCAGGATGAGCTCATCCTTCCTCTCAGAATCGTTTTCTTCCATCGCGAGTTTTGTTGAGAGATCTGCATATTTCTCTGCCATGTCTCTTGGTATAGTGGAGGCGGTCATCATGGCACGTAATTGATAACCCTGGGGACCCTCTTGTTCTTTTGACGAAAAGGATTCGTACCTTGCCTCCAAGTCTGCATATATTCCCTTCCAACCGATTTTCAGGGCATTTTCATATCCGGGTATTACATGACCGCTCGTAGCACCTGAGTTCCCGTATCCGTGGTCATGAAACCATTTCATTCTTGTTCTGGCTCCCCTTTTTCCATAAATGAGCCCATCTCTCTTTTTTGCCTCTTCTTCAGTCCAGCACATGGATGTCTGTACATTGAATCTCGCCCCTGCAATGAGGTCTCCAGGAAGAATTTCCTGAGGAACATAATTAACCATGACCTCCTTTAAGAACCAAGCCTTTCTTTCGGGGAGACTCCAGGACCAGAAATCTTTGTCCAGTTTGACCGTACGCGCAGCCTGATAGATTGATGACCTGAAGGTCTGTATAAAAGGATACACCTCCGGCACGATATAAAAGGTCATTTCGTCAAACAGAATGTCCCACGGTGTGCCCGTTGTCCAGGTAGTAAAATCGTTATTCCATGATCTTTCTGAACCTTTGAAATAGTACTCTCTCAGCCATTTAATCCTGGGGGAAAGGTTCTTGGGCTCTTTGAGTTTTGGTTGGAAGCTTTCGGTTGTATCAGGTTGCATGTCACGCTCCTTAAAAAATAAAGGTTTTTTAGAAACAATCAACAAAATCACGAACAGACACTAACTATGCCTTGCCAACAGCGGTTTGCCACCTTTCTAAAATCGCTTCGCGCTCACCAGCGTCAATCTCAGGTTCAAAGCTATGGTATTTGTTCCCCATGTCGGTTATTTCGCTGGTGTTGTTTATGATTCCCGCGCCTATTCCCGCAAGAAATGCCGCACCCAACGCGGTTGCTTCTACCATTTCAGGCCGTATGATTCTGCATCCCAGAAGATCTGCCTGCATTTGCATCAAGAGGTTGTTTTTGCTGGCCCCTCCGTCTACCTTGAGACTCAACAGTTTCTGTTTGCTATCAGATTCCATGGCATAGAGAATTTCAACATTTTGCAGCGCAATTCCTTCCAGCACGGCCCTTGCGAGATGGGCACGATTTGTACCGCGTGTCAGGCCGGCTATCAATCCTCTGGCATCTGACCTCCAGTGGGGGGCTCCGAGGCCTACAAAGGCGGGAACCATGGTGACACCGCCCGTGTCGGGAACCTGTCTCGCCAGTTCTTCGATATCGGCAGCATTTT
>JAUXBI010000119.1 GCA_030619435.1 Syntrophaceae bacterium | reverse complement strand
TTGGGGTAAATCCAGGGCGTCATAGATTTCCTTGTGATTTGATTCCGCCCTGGATGACTTCCGGATATGGACGACCCTGCCGTCTTCCCGTTTCAAGAAGAAAAGGGGTCAGACCCCTTTTCGCTTCGATTCAAAGACTTTTCTGGATGCCGTGGAACGAACCACAAACAGAAATATCAATATCTGCGTACATATCATTGTCGGACTACCGGGAGAAACAAGGGAGGATATTATTCAAACGGCAAGGACAGTAGCATCTCTGCCGGTTCAGGGCATAAAGATACACCTACTGCTGGCCCTTTCCGGGACTCCCCTCGGCACCCTCTACGAAAAGGGAGCGATCAGTATGATAACAAAAGAGGAATACGTCTCTACTGTCTGCGATATCCTTGAGACACTGCCCCCGGAAATGGTGATACAGAGACTGACCGCTGATGGATACAGGGATATCTATCTGGCCCCCGACTGGGGAAGAAACAAGATGTCGGTTCTCAACTCAATTGACAGAGAACTGGAACAGAGAAATTCCTGGCAGGGAAAATCGGGAACAATCACTCACTCATAGTATGGACGAGAAACACTGAAGCAAGTTGAGGGATTGAGCCCGATCTCCGTGAATCGACAACCTCCGCCCTACTCTATTCCATATTCCTTCCCATAGGTCTCAGTCACATAATCTATATCTTTGTCCCCTCTTCCTGACAGATTCACCAGTATTGTTTTGTCGCTGTCGAGAGTTTTTGCCAGTTTTGTCGCGTATGCTATCGCGTGGGCGCTTTCCAGCGCGGGAATTATCCCCTCAACTCTGGAGAGTTCAAAAAACGCGTCGAGCGCTTCCTTGTCGTTCGCCGTCACATATGTAACCCTCTGTATGTCCTTGAGAAGACTGTGCTGGGGACCTACGCTCGGATAGTCAAGCCCGCTCGCGACGGAATATACCGGAAGGGGCTCTCCCTCTTTGTCTTGAAGCATGTATGAATTGAACCCGTGGAGTACACCGGGTGTGCCGAGTGTCAGGGTTGCCGCATGTTCACCATCTTCAAAGCTGAGCCCCGAAGGTTCAACTCCGTACATAACGACATCTTCATCATCCAGGAACGCAGTGAAAAGCCCTATCGCGTTGGAGCCACCACCGACACATGCCACCAGATTATCAGGCAACCCGCCTGTAATCTCTTCAAACTGTCTCTTTGCCTCTATACCGACCACCGTCTGGAAGTCCCTGACCATCATCGGAAAAGGATGGGGGCCCACAACAGAACCGATGGCGTAGAACTGGGTAACCGGATCTTCAAGATACGCTTCAAATGCCGCGTCAACCGCGTCCTTGAGTGTCTTTGTGCCGCGTGACACGGGGATAACACCCGCACCCAGAATCTTCATCCGGATAACGTTCGGATGCTGTTTGACTATATCAACCTCGCCCATATAGATATCACATTCAAGTCCCACAAAGGCGGCGGCCGTCGCAAGGGCCACACCATGCTGGCCTGCCCCCGTCTCCGCGATAATCTTCTTTTTGCCCATTTTTTTCGCGAGCAGAGCTTCGCCAAGACAGTGATTTATCTTGTGCGCGCCGGTATGATTCAGGTCTTCTCTCTTGAAATATATGCGCGCGCCACCACATTTTTCCGAAAGGGCTTTCGCGTAGAAAATGGGACTTGGTCTACCCACATAGTGTTTATACAATGAGGACAGCTCCTCTTTAAAGCACTCATCATCTTTTATTTTGCTGTATGCTTCCGCGATTTCATCAAGCACTTCCTGTATCTGCGGCGGCACAAAACTGCCTCCATATTCTCCGAAATATCCCGTCTTGTCGGGCATTTCCACTGATATTGATCCTGAATTCATGTTCATTTTATTCTGCTCCTCCATAGTTTCTGTTAAGTATTTTTTTTGTGATTGAATTATTTTTTTTCAATATCTTCGAACCTCTGGTGATCTTGCAAAGACTTATTCCATACTTTGCCGCTATATTCCTCTGGGTATGGCCTTCATGAAGCTCCTGTAAAAGCTTCCAGCGAAGGGCGAAATCCTTAATTTCTCTCGGAGTGAGAATCTCTTCAATAAATGACTTCATTTCCTCAAAATCAGATATCTCTGTAAATACCTCTATAAGCTCGTCTCTAGAAACCATTACCCCCCCGTTTCTGCGAGAAGAAACATATATAAACAGATTACAAATAGCAAGATATTTTTTCGGAAATAAAAAGGTATAGATTGAATGACAAGATTGTGACCGGATAGATTCGATGATCGGCGAGTTTTTGAATATTCGAGTCCCAGTGCGGAAAAGGAGGAGACTGCTTGTATTGATTCAGATCTCTGAGAGAATCCTGCAGGATTAACAGGGCATCCAGCACTCTACTCCAGATCCTTTCCTATTACTTCTCTGACTCTTTTGATAAGCCTTTCTTTTGTTTCATATGTATATTCTGTAACAGGAATGGGGTCATGTATTATTATCTTCATACTTCCCGGCAGAATCCGAAGGCTTTTCCTGGGTAATATTTTTCTTCCCCCCACCACCGTTACTGGAAGTATAGGCACCTTTGCCTCCAATGCCATAACAAAACCACCCTTCTTAAAAGGTTGGAGGTTTCCATCCGGACTTCTTGTACCTTCGGGAAAGAAGACTACCGAAGAACCGGTCCGTATCTTTTCACCCGCCGCCTTAAGACTATTTCGGGCCCTTTCAGAATTTCTCCTGTCAATATAAATATGCCCTACCTTTTCGCAGGCGATCCCGAATATGGGTATCTTCCGAAGCTCCATCTTCATAACCCATTTCAGTCGCAGGGGCAGATGCCCTATCAGGGCGAATACATCATAGTAACTCTGGTGATTCGACATCACTATATATGGCTGGTCTTTATCTATAAGTTCATCTCCGCTCATCGATATTGGAACTCCCGACAAGACAAGATTCAATCTGGCCCATAGTGCGCTTATGGAATCAACCCCACCTCCTCGAGGATCAAAGTATGCGGCAAGCATAGCTGTAGTAGCGGCAAGGGTTGTATTCAATGCGATCAGCACAATAAGAACCGGGCGATAGGCAGAAAAGACAAAATCGTTCGCCTTCTTTCTCGCCTGCTCTCCTGTAAATTTATAAGAGGCAAAATCAATATGCGGTATGTGGTACATTACTTCTTCCCTGACCCTACTTGTTTCCCAGTGGTAGTTAGATTTTCTTACTGAATCCTGCTCCAATGACAGAAATCGCTTCTATTTTAATCCCAATTTCCGGAACAATCAAGGCATATATGGGCGCCCCTTCAGATGCCACAGAATAAGCCGGGAATACACAACCCATTTGTCCCTGATTTCTCTGTTCATGCCTGCCGTCAGGATGCCTCCTATCGATGTCAAAAACCAGTTTATGAGCAGCCGGACAAAAACGACAATGGAAACCGCAACATTATAGGAACGCCCCCTCCATTTGCTGAAAAACTTGTACCTGGATCGATAAAACTCTATTCGGGAGCGAACATTTCTTCCAATGCTTTTGCCCTGCAGATGGTAGATCGTGGCGGAAGGAATATGGCAGATCTTCCAGCCGGCGGCACGCATTTGACAGGCCCAGTCTGTCTCTTCAAAAAAGAAAAAGTAGCGCTCATCAAATATCCCAACTTCATCCATGGCCTTTTTGCGCACAAGTACACAGGCACCGACGACCGACTCAACTTCAAGGGGTTCTTTGTGCTCATATCTCTTGCTCGGGTATTTTTCAGGAAACAGATATTCAAGAAGGGCTGTATTCATAAGAAGAGTAAAAAAGGTGGGAAAATTCGCTATTGAATTCTGCCTGCTTCCATCCCGATTCAAAAGCTGCCCGCCGGCCATGGCCGCTTCATCGTGATTTTCCATAAAGGCAAATAGTTCATGGACGGCATTCTCCGTCAGGACAGTATCGGTATTGAGCAAAAGGGCATAGCGTCCCTTCATGACAGCAAATGCCTGGTTGTTGGCCGCTCCGAATCCCCGGTTTTTACTGTTTTCTATTATTTTGACACCGGGAAACTCTTTCACTACCATGGTGACACTATCGTCGTGAGAGTCGTTGTCTACCACAATAATCTCAAAGGTTATGTTCCTGACTGTCCGATAAACAGATTCCAGGCAGTCGCGCAGAAGGTCCTTCGTGTTCCAGTTGACTATAACGATGGTGATATCCATGCGGCGAGATTCCTAACTTTTCCGGTCTGATAATTTGGCCCGTTTATGCAGCTCGCTCAACTTGGCATATTTAAAAAACTTGTTGATCGAGTCAGTAATAGAAAGAGTAAATCCCTGAGCCCCATCAAGAACCCCAAGCTTCAGAACGTAGCTCTGAAGAAACGCCAGGGCGGCCCGGAATGAAGCTGACCAGATCGTTGCCTTTCTGCCTTCACTAAAGGCCTCCTGGGCGCCAAGCGTTGAATAATGATCGATCTTGATCAGAACCCTGCTTAGATCACTCTCTGTAAAATGTTCTATGGGTACATCCAGCGCCTTCACTGTCCCGCTGACTTCCACCGACTCATGGACCGCTGCAGGAGTCATTCGACCAAGCTCTTTCTGAAAAAGTCTGACAATCCGGTCTCCACCCCAGAGATGCTTGATCCAGCGGCCCTGGAACCAGTTATTCCGTGGGAAACTGTAACCGGCCACATCGTCCGCCCCTCTTGATACAATATCTCCAATAACCAGGGCGGTTTCAGAAGGAATCCGCTCATCGGCATCAAGAACAAGCACCCATAGGTGTTTACATTTATCTATGGCAAACTGTTTCTGCGGGCCAAATCCGCACCACTTTTCGATAAATACATCACACCCGAAATTGGAGGCAATCTTCCCCGTATCATCCGTACTGCCGGAATCCACCACAACGATCTGATCCGCGAATCGGACACTCTCAAGACAGGCGGGCATGTTCTCCGCTTCATCCTTTGTGATAATGGCTACTGAAAGAGGCACCTTTTCATTCATTGTTTGATAAAACCACCTGAACCGTGTTATAGGCGCATGAACATATCACAGTTGTAACTTGATTAAAATAATGATTTCAGTAGTAATCTGTTGTGGAAAGCGGTTTCTAAAATGTTAATTCAGTAATTTCCTGTCAGGGACCTACTGAATTAAAACACATCTTTTATACTGTTCGCTCTGGATCTAGGTTAGAATCTTACAGATCCGCAAGAAAGATAAGATATGCTCAAAAATCTCCATAAAAAAATCGCTTCCGTTGTTAATTACAGGCCATTGCCAAAGGCAACGAAGAAAGACCGGGAGTTTATAGAGAATTTATTTAAGTCTGTTGAAAAATTACCGGATGAAAACACATCAAACTGTGTGCCTTCGGAAAAAGAATGGAAAAAAAATGTAAACCGTCTTAAACAATTAATGCTTTCTGACAATCCGAGAAGATTCTTAAGATGGGACATTCTCACCGAGACAATGGTTGTCGGTAATGATGACTTCGTATTGACTGAGCTAAATCAATTAAAACAAGATCCAAATTGGAATGAACGCTGGAGTGAGGCTATTAAGGAAGTAACAATCGGTCATCCAAAGCCTTTTTATAAATATCCCGCATCAAGTGCAAATTTAATACATCATGCCTATCATATTTCTCAATTTGAGAAAAGAACCGGGATACAAATAGAAGCGATAGATTTTGTGTTCGAATTTGGGGCCGGGTACGGGAGCATGTGCCGGCTTTTTTATAATCTC
>JAUXBI010000060.1 GCA_030619435.1 Syntrophaceae bacterium | reverse complement strand
GTGAGCCCTGTTGAAAAATTCGTTTTCCCTGCCGGGGTTGCTCTCGGAGATGAGCTTTCTCCCCGCTTCGATCATTTCTAACACATAGAGGCCTCTCATACCGTTCGAAGGTTTGCAATAATCACTCATGAGATCCAGGACGGCCCTGCGCATCTGGATAAAGTCTATGTTCAGTTTGGCCAGCGTGCCGTCAAAATCGAACAGGATGGCCTTTAGTAAGTTAGGAATTATTTTCTGCGTTTTTCTGGCAGAAAATAATTTTGTTAACGCACTTATCCCGTTTATCGGGGTCAAGGGTCTCATTATGCAAGATCCTTCAGATATTTTTCTATCCTGTCGATGCCTTCCCCGATATTTTCTATGGAGTTCGCGTATGAGAATCTGAGATATCCTTCACAGTTTTTCCCGAAGTCGATGCCGGGTGTGACACCGACGTGAGCCTTTTCAAGGATATCAAAGGCCATTTCATAGGAGTTTGTGGAGAACGCCTTGATATTTCCCAGTATATAAAATGCCCCTGTCGGCTCCACGGTGATGCCGAGCCCTATCTCACGGAGGCGTTTTATAATGAACTTTCTTCTTTCGTTGAAGATATTCTTCATACAAACGACATCATTTCCCGCCTCCCGGAGAGCCGCTATTCCTCCCCACTGTACAAAGGAGTTTGCGGAGATAAAAAAGTTCTGCTGGATTTTCTGCATGGGTCTTATGTATTCTTTCGGCGCGATGAGATATCCCAGTCTCCACCCGGTCATGGCATACGCCTTGGAAAATCCGTTCAGCACAAAGGCATTATCGGTGAATTCAAGGATGGAATGTTCCTGGTTTCCTTCATAGACAAGGCCGTGGTATATCTCATCTGAGATTACAGGGATGTCGTATGACGCTATTTCCGACATCATTTCTGCGCTGAGGAGATTACCGGTCGGGTTAGAGGGAGAATTGATCATGATTCCCCTTGTTTTGGGAGTTATTCTTTCCCCGATACTCCCAGGCGTGTACTGGAAACCATTCTCTTCAGAGACATTGACACGGGCAGGAACGCCTTCGAAAAAACTGATATAATTTGGATAGCACGCATAATGCGGGTCGGATATGATCACCTCATCGCCTTTTTCGACGAGCGCGGAGAAGAGCAGAAACATGGCAGGTGAAGTGCCGGAGGTTACTATGATCCGATCCGGCGAGATATCCACGCCATATTTTGTGAAATAGTGCTCGCAGATGGCCTCTCTCAGCTCTATAAGCCCGAGGCTGTTTGCGTAGTGAGTCTTACCATCTCTGATGGCCCTGTGGCACGCTTCTTTTATGCATTCAGGCGTATCAAAGTCAGGTTCCCCAACCTCCAGGTGAATGATATCTTTCCCGCTTCTTTCCATCTCCTGCGCCTTCTCAAGGATATCCATAACAATGAAGGGCGGGATTTCAGATGCTCTCTTTGTAACCATGGGTCTCTCCATTTTCTGTTTTTGGGATGGAAAAGTTACCTGTCCTGTCGAATCTTGTCAAGGAGTTTGGTGATTTCCCGTAAGATAATCGGGGCCCAACGTTTTTGTGATGATTCTTCCCGGTTGTATCTCCGGGGGGGTAAAGTCAAAAACGATATCGAGGAAAGACATGATAATATTGAATGTGGCTCCCCACAGGATCTCTTCTTTTCCATCATTATCTTCATGTATCAGACAGGGGAATTTCCACTCATTTTCCGTCCCATCTGCTGTGTCGTCCGGAGAACGGATGGAGCAGAATCCGTAATTCTCTTTATTGTAAAACGCTTTCAGGGGTATCTCCACCATTTTCTCCACCTCCCGGCTGGGGTGGAATTTCCATTTTTTTTCAACAAGGCCTATCACAGGGAAGATTGTCTTTGTAAACAAGCTCAGGTGGTAAGAGGGTAGGGGGCCGAGAAACCGGATATTGAAAGGGCTGAGTCTTATCTCTTCCCATGATTCTCTTACGGCGTTGGCGAGAAAGAGGGCGATGCTGTCAAACGTGACCTTCCCCCTTTCCCTGGCGTACATCAGCGGGTCTCCGCCCAGATGGGAAGGAAACCCGTGGGCAATGAAAAACCTTAAAAAGCGATCCAGAAAAGGTTCCAACTTTCCTCCGGGTCCGCTCAGATCTCCGGATTGCGGGACGGCCGCCGATCTCTTGCTCAGCAGGAATACAAATTCACCATTATCCATGGAGTTATCTGTTTTGAAGAAGATAGGGATTAAAACTCCGGCTTCGGTTTGCTTTTTATGTTTTCCTGTTTGTTCTTCTCCGGATTTAATTCTTTCGTGATAATTGATCTCGGTGGTTCTCAGCCGGTCCACGATATGCTTGATAGTGATGTCTCTGTTCATGATAGGATACTCAAAACCGATGGTTTCATAAAAGCCATTTCTTTTGATTCAATTCTGTCATGAAGGATCGTTTTCTATATCTTCATCGTAGAGGCGCTCTTTGCATCTGGCGCAGAGGGGGAGGTCATGGAGCTTGTTTTCCGGTATGCGGTTTTTGGATCCACAGTAGAGGCATTTCACTATGAGTTCATCAAGAAAAAACCCGCACTTGCCGCAGACAGGCCGGTTCTTCAGCCGATGCCGGAATATACGGTTCTTTTGCCCGCATCTGAGACAACGGACAATAAAGCAGTCTTGGGGTATTTTATTCAGGCTCATCTGTTAATGGGCAGGTCTTACAGCACGCGTTGCTTCCATAGCTTTTCTATTACGGTGTGGAAATTTTTATAGTTCCGCCTCTTCCTAATATATCATGGAGATGGACATATCCTTCGATATGTCCATTACTGTCTATTATGGCTAATGCAGTAATCTCGTCCCTTTGCATGATTTCTATCGTTCGCGCAAGAGATGTGTCGGGAGCGATGGTTTTGGGATCTTCTGTCATCAGGTCGTCCACGAGCCGTCCCTTGAGTTCCGTTCCCTTTCTGATATGCCGTCTCAGGTCTCCGTCGGTCAGGATGCCCAAGAGGTGGTTTTCTCTGTCTGTTATAAATATGAAACCAAGGTTTTCCCTGTCCATTTCCTCAATGGCTTCAATTGCGGATGTTCCCGAAAATACTCCCGGTATATCATCGCCGCCGATCATGACATCCTTTATCCTTGCCATCAGCCTTTGTCCGAGGTGCCCGCCGGGGTGAAATTTATAGAAATCGTTTTTGGTAAACCCCATTTTTTCGACAAGGGCAACGGCCAGGGCATCTCCCATAGCCAGCGCGGCGGTAGTGCTTGATGTGGGTGCAAGACCAAAGGGGCATGCCTCCCTGTCCACGCCTACGTCTATAACCACGTCGCTGTTTTTGGCAAGGGTTGAGTTCATATTGCCGGTAAAACCGATAATGGACAGCCCGATGTCCTTCACACCCAAGATAAGTGTGTTCAATTCGCTCGTCTCGCCGCTGTTGGATATGGCCAGCATGACATCATCTCTGGTGACGATGCCGAGATCGCCATGCAGGCCCTCTACCGGATGAAGGAAGATGGCGGGTGTTCCAGTGCTTGTCAGGGTTGCCACTATCTTTTTTCCCACAAGACCTGATTTTCCGATTCCTGTCACGATTACACGGCCTTTAGCCCCATATATGGTCTCGACGGCCATGGAAAAATCGGCGCCAACTCTGTCAACGAGATTCAGGATACTCTCCGCCTCTATTTTAAGAACTTCCTTTGCCTGTTTTATTGAATCGGTCATTGAAAAATATCCTGTATCTAATCCGGATAATCCGGAGACAAAGAGGTTTACGTTTAATTAAGGATTGTTTCCTTACTCTCGCACTATATATCAGCAAGCAAACAATCACAAGATGCAGAAAAACTTTTGCAAACTTCAACGAACAATAACGGATTGCACCACCCTTTCCATTTTTTCTTTCATGCTGTAGATCTCCTCATCGGTGTAGGTATCTTCGTTCATGAATCCCGGGTCCAAGGTTTTTGAGGGCACAAACCTCTGAAGCACCAGGCATTTGGCGCCACCTGTGAGAATACCTATCTTCTCGATATCTCTCTCTGTCAGAAGGGATTTTACTATTGTTGTCCTGAATTCATAATCAATGTCGGAGTCCATTATCAGCCTTATGCTCGCTGCTATATTTTCAGGAGCTATGGAAGATCCGGTAACTTTCCCATATTTTTCGAGAGGTGCCTTGACGTCCATGGCTATATAATCCAAGAGCTTACCCTCGATCAGTTTCCTCAGGATCTCAGGAAACGATCCATTTGTGTCGATTTTGACCATATAGCCCAGCGATTTTATTTGTTTTATAAATTCAATAAGATCGGGCTGTAATGTGGGCTCTCCCCCGGTGATGTTTACGGCGTCAAGCTTGCCCCTCCGCTTTTTGAGAAAGGCAAAGACCTCATCATCTGCCATACCTTTCCTGTACAGTGAAGGTATCACAAGCTCGGGATTATGACAGTACGGGCACCTGAAATTGCAGCCCTGTGTGAATACAGTTGCACATATCCTGCCTGGATAATCAATAAGAGAGAACCTCTGTATATCTCCGATCTTCACCAGATTACACCCGGAATTCCTTTCTGACTTTGAACTCTTCCTGTTTTCCCTTGTTCCACTGTTTTACCGGGCGCAGATAACCAACCACGCGGGAAAAAACTTCGCAGGGTGCCTCACATGTAGGGCATGTTTGCTGTTCCCCATTTAGATAGCCGTGATCCGGACACACGCTGAAGGTGGGGGAGAAGGTGAAGTAGGGAAGGTGGTATTTGTCACAGACCCTGCGCACCAATGCCTTTACTGCGGAGGGATTCTCAATACGCTCGCCTGCGTAGATGTGGAAGACAGTTCCCCCTGTATATTTGGTCTGAATTTCGTCCTGGAGATCCAGCGCTTCAAAAATGTCATCGGTGAAGTTTACGGGAAGCTGAGTAGAATTGGTATAGAACATCTCAGCGCCGTTCTCCATGGCCACGTTCCCTGTGGCGCAGATAATGTCAGGGTATTTTTCTTTGTCTTTTTTCGCCAGACTATAGGATGTTCCCTCTGCCGGAGTTGCTTCAAGATTGTAGTTGTTCCCGGTTTCCTCCTGGAATTCAAGCAGCCTGCTCCTCATGAAATCGAGTATTCTTTTTGTGAATTCCTGTCCTTCCGGATCGGCTATATCCCTTCCCGTAAGATTGAGACACGCCTCATTCATTCCCACGAGACCTATCGTGGAAAAATGGTTCTTCCAGTATTCACCGAAACGTTTTTTCACATCTCTGAGATAGTATTTTGTGTAGGGATACAGATCCCTGTCGGTGAATTTTTCGAGTACCTTCCGTTTTATCTCCAGACTTTCCTTTGCCAGGAGCATAAGATGATCCACCCGTTTGACAAATTCATCTTCCGTTTTTGAAAGATATCCGATTCTTGGCATATTGATTGTTATTACGCCGATGGAACCGGTCAGAGGATTGGATCCGAAGAGGCCGCCTCCTCTCTTTTCAAGTTCTCTGTTATCTATCCTCAGCCTGCAGCACATGCTCCTCGCGTCTTCCGGATTCATATCGGAATTGATAAAATTTGAGAAGTAGGGCACTCCGTATTTTGCCGTCATTTCCCACAAGTATTCGAGGTCTGGATTGTCCCAGTCGAAATCCGTAGTGATATTATATGTGGGAATCGGGAAAGTAAAAACGCGCCCCTTGGCGTCCCCTTCAGCCATTACCTGGAGGAAGGCCTTGTTGAATATGGCCATTTCTTTCTGGAAATCCCGGTATATTTCACTTTGCGGTTCTCCTCCTATAATTACGCCCTGATCGGCGTAATACTTCGGCACCTTTATGTCCAGCGTGACGTTGGTAAAAGGCGTCTGGAATCCCACACGCGTTGGAACATTTATATTGAAGATAAACTCCTGAAGGGCCTGTTTCACCTCTTTAAACTCGAGGTTGTCGTATCTTATGAAAGGGGCAAGGAGTGTATCGAAATTTGAGAATGCCTGCGCGCCGGCCGCCTCTCCCTGCAGAGTGTAGAAGAAATTGACTATCTGTCCAAGAGCGCTGCGAAAATGTTTTGCAGGTTTGCTCTCCACTTTTCCGGAAACTCCCTTGAAGCCTTCTGTCAGGAGGTCATACAGATCCCATCCAACACAGTAAACAGAGAGGATGCTGAGGTCGTGAATATGGAAATCCCCGTTCGTCTGGGCGGTTTTAATTTCATCAGGATATATCTTATTTAGCCAGTAGACCTTACTTACTTCCGATGAAAGGTAATTGTTAAGTCCCTGAAGAGAGTATTCCATATTGCTGTTTTCGTTTACCTTCCAATCCATCTTCTTGAGATACTGATCTACAAGATCAACCTCCATCTTGTTGGTAATTTCTCTCAGTCTCGCGTGTTGATCTCTGTATATGATATATGATTTGGCGGTCTTGCGATATGAAGAGCCAAGGAGCACTTCTTCAACTATATCCTGTATCTCCTCAACGGTCATAATCTTGTTGTCGAAGAGCTTTTCAGCCAGGTTCAGCACCTTTATTGTAAGCTTTTTCGCTTCTTTTTCGCCAAATTCATCGTTTGCCATTCCCGCCTTTGCGATAGCGTTTGTGATCTTTACCGCATCGAACATGGCCAGATGTCCGTCTCTTTTCCTTATTTTGTTTCGCATGAATTATCCTCCACCTTCCTATTATATGAACACAACATATTGTGGTCGAAGGATACTACTAACACTATATATTGTCAAGGGGAATTTTTTGCAGGACGTTACATTATGGGAAAAAGTATTGAAAACAGGCCAATTTCTTCGATAAAAAAATATGAGAACGATAAGCTGTTTTCTGCGGGTCGTGAGAAAGGAGAAAGGGGAAAGGATTTTCCTTTCCCCTTTCGGAAATCTGCGGGTTGAATCTATTTGATTAGATTTTTGGTCTTCAGCCAATCCATGGCCACATCATGAACCTGCTTGTGGTCTACATCCACAGCCTTGTTTAACTGCTGCATCTCTTCCGTCGTCAGGTTGTCCGCGATCGGTTTTAATATGCCTTTGATTTCAGGGTATTTATCAAGAACATCCTTGCGAACGACCGGCACAGGATTATAGACGGGGAAGAAGGCTTTATCGTCCACAAGATTTACAAAGCCGAAGGCCGCGATTCTGCCGTCGGTGGCAAAACCCATTGCGGAATTGACCAGCCCTTCCTTCAGCGCCTTGTAAGTAAGACCAGTGGACATTTTCTTGACCTGCTTTGCAGAAATGGAAAACGCGTAGGTCTCCATCACTTTCTTAAAACCGTCGGGGCGTTCCCAGAACTCTGCGTTCAGGGCGAAGATGAGATTGCCGGGGTGTTTGTTCACATACCCGGCAAGGTCCGAAAGGCTTTTTATGCCAAGCTCTTCCGCTTCCGCCTTTCTCATCATCAGGGTATAGGTATTGTTGAACTTGACGGGGGCGAGCCAGACAAGACCTTTCTCGGCGTCGGCTTTTTTGACCCAGTCATAGACCTTGCCGGGCACAGTCATAATATCGGTATCTTTCTGCTTGTAAAATACCGTGTACGCCGTGCCCGTATACTCGTAATAGAGGTCAATCTGGGCATTCTCCAGCGATTTTCTGGCTATTACCGTGCCTACGCCCGTCTTCAGTGTGACATCGAATCCCGCCTGCTCGAGAAGGATGCCTGCCAGTTCCGGAAGCAGGAGTTGTTCCGTAAAATTCTTACCACCCACCACCACGGTTTTTTTCTCAGCGAAAACATTGCCAGGGAAAAGAAATGCCGAAATAAGTATTGCCGGAAGAGCAAGTTCAAATATCTTTTTCATGTCATACCTCCTGTTTGTCTCTTGACTGAATGCCAGAGAGCTTTAATGTTTGAGGATTCGAGTAAAAAATAAGCCGGACTGTTTTTGCTCAAATCCCGTGTTGAACAAATGGTTTTACAGAAAGTCAAAACCCTACACCTTTTCCTACTCAGAAAGACGTAGTCCTCTTGAAATCAAAGCTATTCCTAATAGCTCAGACAGAAAATCCGCAAAGAGCGCCAGCAGTGTCACCGGAATAGCGCCGGCCAGCAGCTTGTCCGTCTGCATAAGATTGATCCCCGTGAATATCAAGTCTCCCAGGCCTCCGGCCCCGATGAGAAAAGCGAGCGCTGTTGTGCCGACGTTAATTATCAGTGCCACCCTGAATCCCGTGAGAATCACCTTCATGGCATTAGGTATTTCCACCTCCATAAGAACCTTGATTGGGGGCATTCCCATGCCTTTTCCGGCGTCTATCAATTCCGGGGGTACTGCGGTGATCCCGGCAAGTGTATTTCTGGCTATGGGGAGTATGGAATAGATAGCAAGCGCGAATATCGCCGGTTTTGTGCCGATACCCAGAAAACTCATGGCCAGCGCGAGAACGGCAAGAGAGGGAATAGTCTGTCCCAGTCCGATAATATACATGCAGATCCCGGCGTACCTGCGAAACCGCTGCCTGGTAAGCAAAATACCCGCTGATATTCCTATGATCGTGGCAAAAGTCATGCTTAACGTCACCATATACAGGTGCTGCATGAACAATTCCATGATAACCGGATATTCATATGGATCAGAGAGGTATTCTATCAGACCCGTTCGTTCGGCCACCATACCTGCGACAAGTATCGCAACCGCCAGTATAACCCGGTACAGTTTTCCCAACAGTCTTTTCATCGCGCGAGCTTCCTT
>JAUXBI010000066.1 GCA_030619435.1 Syntrophaceae bacterium | reverse complement strand
GGAACATATTGGCCGGTGACCTTGAAGAAGCCGGTATCGGCTTTGGTTCCGGCGCCTTTAAAATAGATGGATCAATTTATAATGTATACCTGACAACCTGTGATTTTGGCGCCGGCGCCGTAACTACCCTTGATCTGCAGCTCTTTGGATTGATTAACCAGGCCCGTCATAATCCCCTTGCCCTGGCGGCCTCACTGGGGATGGATCCTGATCAAATCCTGGAGGACCTTCCGGAATTGACGGATATTCTGACCTATGGTCTTCCTCCCCTGGCCTTCAATAAACAGCTTTTTGAAGCGGCCAGTGCTCATGCCGAAGATATGCTGGAAAATGGTTATTTTTCGCATGATTCCATTGACGGCCGCACATACGAAGAACGTATTGTTGAAAGTGGATATGAACCCGCTATTTCAGGCGAAGTGATGGAAAGGGCGTCTTTTCGATCCGACATAAGCGTTGAAAATGGAGCCTGGTTCCTGCTTGAAAGGTTATTTAAAAATGAGCTGATGCCGGGAGTTGCAGACAGATGTATACTGGAGCCTGCATTTAAAGATGTCGGTACAGGCTTTGTCCATGGCGAGTCAAGCGCATTGTCGGGGATATGCGGCGATGACGCGTCTCTGCTGGTCCTGGATTTTGGTGCAAGTTCAATTCCTGCTGATCCATGCCTTGTGGGCCTGGTTTACCTTGACGAGAATCAGGATGGCCTTTACAGCCAGGGCGAGGGGGTCGCTGATTGCCCTGTGTTGATAGAAGGACCTGAGGGATTTGAAATAGAGGTTTATACCGGTAAGGCCGGGGAATTTTCTGCTGTCCTGCCCCCCGGAGAGTACCGGATCACGATCCGCTTGGATTCCGGAGAAGAAGTCAGAGATGTGGAGATAGCGGATGAAAACAGGCTGGTTATGATAGGCATGCAGCCTGAGCCTAATGAGCAGGACTGTGGAATTGGTGGAGAAAAAACTTGACAATGTGACAGGCTTGAAATATCAGGAGATATCATCGGGCGTGATATAAAAATGGTGAAAGGGGGGATGCAAGGGGAGAAGAGGTTTTTGATTTGCCCAAGTAAAGGTGAAAATTTGTTTGTGAGCTTAACTAAAAAGAACAGGAGGAAGTAATATGAAAAAATTGTTATTATTAATGGCCGCTGTGGTCATGGTATTCGCGTTTGTAACTCCCGGCATCGCCGCCGACGATAATGCGTGCCACAATTGCCCCGGCGATAAAACTACAGGAGGCTGTGCTTTAGGCACGATCGCGTGTTCCGGTGAGGTTACGAACGAGCCTGATACATGTCCTTGCTTTGATTATGATACTGGTGTAGGCTACTCCACTGCCAACACGAATTGCAGGGTGCTGTTCGATATCTGCGACTGCTCGGACTATTCGAAGTTTGACGACGGCGTGACCGTTGGTGTCAGGATGACCTCTTTGACGACAGGGTTTTATTTTACCGATGACTTAGTCTATTTCAGGAGCTATACTGACAGGACATATGCGGACCCCTGCGCAGATGTTGGTGTCCCGGACTCTTTTGACTCCGATCTGGGCACAGCCTATAATTACTATACAGATACGACTCGCTCGACTACAGTCCTTCCCGCTGACTGCGACACAAGTTGCACGCCAAATAAGGCAATGGTGAAGGAATCCGTGAAAGATTCCGGATTCGCGATCGTAGGTGGCTACGAAGAGTGCGTATGGTGGCTGAATATGCCTGCCATGAAGTACGACTCCAGCGAAGCGGTACGGGGAGATTTGGTTCAGGTCAAGATCGAGCTTCTGGTGGACAAGGCAGGTATGTGTAGCGACTGGGAGGCCGTGTGTGACTGCATAGTGGACATCGGGACCTACTGTCCGCTGCCCGCACCGCCGGCTCCGATCCAGGAGTGCATCTACTTCCCCTATGTCATTGTAAGGGACTTTGATAATCCCACCGTAAACTGGACTACGGGTATTACAGTGTCAAACGTATCCTCACTATTCAGCAGCACTACTACTGTCGCTCCAGCCGACGCGACGATTACCTATACGTTGATTGATTCAACAGGCGCGGTCTTCACCAAAACGGTTGCCGCGGGTGATATGTCAGGCGTGATGGATGTTGGCATTCTTTACACGGACGGTTGGACTGGTGGACCCCCCGCGGAAGGACGCGCGATGCTGAAGGCGGATACCAACTTTGCCGTGGATGGATATGAAGTCATGACTGACGGCACATTTGTCGGCTCAACGCTTGCAAGGGGCTGCTGTAGCCTGTGTGATTGATGAGAGTAGAAATAAAAATGCAGAATGAACCAACAGAGCGCGTATAGAGCTTTTACCGGTTGTATCCTCACGGATCCGCCGGAGAAGCTGCGCACAAGGAATGGGCGGGGTCGCACTGAGGCCCCGCCTTTTTTTGTCTGGTCGGGCAGGATGCCCCTTCAGTGGGCGCATTCCTTCAAATTCAAGAGGTTGTCGATAATGAAAAATGGGTTCAGAATGCTCGCGTGGGCGACCGTGGTTGTTCTCCTGTGCGCGTCAACCGTTGCGGGGAGCGAAAATATATCTCCTGCATGGAAGGTGGGAGACCGCTGGCAGGTGCGGGTGGTCTATCCCTCTCCGGTAGTAGATGATGAGTGGTCCGCTGCGGTATACTGGAACTATCGGGTTGTGGGCCGCGAAATGGAGGGGGCGGAGGAGAGATATGCCGTGGATGTCAGCGAGCAGACCGGCCGCGTGAAGCTGAAGGCAAGGCTGTTCTATAGGTGCTCGGATGGCTCTCTTGCCGGAGTGGATATGGAAAAGATGTCTCGAGGAAAGACCATTGGCACAACCCTGGTCTATGAAAAGGGCGTGCCGGTGGTGTCGGAGCGCACGCTGATCCCTTGCGATACGCCGGTTTTTCCCCTTACAGCGCCGTCATCGTCGGAATACCGGATAACGCGCGTCATGGGAGGGGGAATGAAGGCAGAAAAGATTGTGAGACAGGATGTCCGCAGGCTGCCGGACGCGGAAGGGTCTTCATCTTCGGCTGCCGGTTGTCCGCTTTTTGAGGTGAAATGCACGGACGATAAAGGCTCTATTCTCTTTTTACAGAGATGGGGCTTTCACTATCCCTGGCCCCTCTACGGTGAGAACAGAAACATGAGATACTGGCTGGTGACCGAATGAAAAGATGTTTGCTCCTGATAGCCGTCGCGATCCTTTTCTTCACCTTTGTTTCAGGCGAAGGGCGGTGCGAAACAGAGACATATGCGGCCGCTTATGTTCCATGGTCGGGCTGGTGGTGGCCTACGAGCAGCGGGGGCCTCGTCACGGGAGAGGAGTACAGGGGCCATCCGGCTCCGCTCGAAAAGTACGATTACGTAATGAATGGGCGCTGTGACGGCCCAGCCACGGAATTCGGCAGTTGGCGGTATTACAGTGAGGACGCGAAAAGCTGGCATGGCATGTGCTTCTGCTGGGCGGCGGCGGCCATACTGGAGGAGGAACCGGTCCTCGCGGGAATCTATGACGGCACACTCTTTCGTGTGGGCGACAAGAAGGGACTTATAACCGTCGCCTATGACGGGACGCTCTACACTACGGTGTATGATGATGCCGAAACCGACGCGCCCGAGGTCTTTCACCAGGTTCTTGACTACTATATCCGCGAGAAGAGATCGCCCGTGATATTTGATCTCGGAACGGGCGAAGAACACTGGAACTTCCCCGTTTACAAGTATGACACAGATTACACGCAGGAAGGGAACGTACGTCATTACACGGTCAAGCTCTATTACGCGAGCGACGGCGTCGGCGATAACATTGATTTTGTGGGAACGCTGGTGTCTTTCAGCACTTATTATTACTGGCTTGAAATTGAGGGTGAAACAGTTACAGGGTCGGGATGGAAAAATGGCAGTATCCCTCCTAAAAAGGCGTTCGAACCGTTCGGGACTGAGCCATATATAAACTCGATCTATAGTGATGACCCGGGGAGAGATTTTCATCAGGAAGTGAATAGTATTAACGCGGTCGTGGGTGATCCCTACGAGGGCAACGATACCTTCGGGAATGCTGTTTCCCTGCATGGGGGCCATTACTCGCTCGTAGCCGTGACGAATGATTATTTCAAGGTGGTGGATCTTGAAAAGGGAGATAAGCTTTACGTCGGCATAAGCTCGGAACACGGGGCAAGCGTTTCGCTGAAGGTTTATGACGACCCCGCGGGTGATCCCGTGGCTGTTATAGAGAGAAGCGGCGAGCAGGTGATAGAGGCGGCCCGGACGGGGGATTATTATCTGGAGGTTGTCCCCTGGAATCCTGCCATGGGTCCATATTACGAGTTGACGCTCCGGCAGAGCCTCGCCTATCAGGGCATATTCCCGGTTGACCCGGGGGGATTGTGGGCCACAGGGATAACAGTTCTGGGTTCGGAAGACGCAAAAAAAATCGTTGTCGCGCAGATGGACCCTGATGGACAGATCAAGAATTCTTTTGATTCATCGTCCAAGAGTCATCTTGTGGGTGTGCTTGAAAGGGATTTTGGAGTTACGTCGCACTACAAGGGGTATTTGAGGATTGATTCGGACGGTCCCGTACAGGGACTTCAGGTGGTAACAACCGGCGGCGATCTGATGTTTGGATCAAAGCTTATTCCGGCAGACAGCGCTTCTTCAGAGGTGTTCTTCCCTCATTTTATCAGAGGAACGTTTTTTGGAGCGGAGAAGACCTGGTTTGGCCTGATAAATATCGGAAATGATGCCGAAGAGGTTGAACGTTTTGCCTATGATGAAGAAGGCATACTGGTAGGCACGGATACCATATCGCTCGCGCCCGGCCAGAAAATAGAAGAGGACACGCTTGAGGTGGGAATCCTTGGCGGAGCGAGCAGCATGAAAGCCTTGGCAACAAGCGGGCGAGACTGTCTCGTGGGGTATATCAAGTTTTTCAGACCGTCTTCGCCCGGCGACTCTTCCATACCTTGCGGGTGCGCTCTTGTGCCTCTGCCTCTTGAAAGGGCGTCTGCTTTGATTGTGCCTCATTGCGCCTGCAATGATTACTGGCGCACCGGAATCGCGGTGATGAATACCGGCAGTGAGGATACTGTCGCAACCCTAACCGCGTATGATGCGGACGGCTATGAGATCCATGTTGCGCAACGCATGATCAGAGTGAATCAGAATCTCGTGGAAGAAGTCGCGGATATTTTCCAGTCGTGGGATGTGGCCGCGCTGAAGGTGGAATCGGATAACGGTCAGCCGCTTTGCGGGTTTGTATCATACGGGTCGGCAAATGGTGTACAGTTTTCCGGGGTTCCGCTTTATGGCGCCGCTCCCGCTTTCACTGATCTGTATCTTCCTCACATTGCCTGTCTCGGCATATGGGGCACAGGCATAGGAATAATGAACACCGGCGATAGCGCCGCGTATATTTTCTTTTCGCTCTTCGATGGTGACGGAAATCTCCTTGATGAAACGATCCGCGACGTGAAGAAAAATCAGCGTATATCCTCCCTCATAAAAAATCTTTTCGACAGCGGGGTGCCACAGTCCGCGCGGTACATGAAGATAAAATCTACCGGTCCTGTAAACGGTATGTACCTTATAGCAACAACTGACAGCCGGAGGTTGATGGGGAGCGGGATCGGTTTCTGAGGGGAGACTATTTTTGAAAGGTGAAAATATGAAAAAGTTTTGCGCAGCGGCTGCACTTTTATTCCTTTTTATACCGATGATGTGTCTTGCCGGTGGTGAGAGAACGGTTACAATCCTCTATACGGGTGATATCGCTGGTCAGATAACTCCAAAACGTGGCTGAGGCGGAAAAACTGTGGGCGGTCTTGCCCGCAACGCTGCTGCTGTTCAATCTGTCAGAAAAAGCGGTGAATCAGTGCTTCTTCTGGACTGCGGGGGCATGTTTCTGACGAGGATCTTCGCGCCTGACGGCCTTGCTATCGCAGCGGAAACCGGGTTCAAAGCGATGGACAAGATGGGCTATGATGCCATGAGTCCGGGGTGGAAGGAATTCTCCCTCGGGACGGAGTTTCTGAAGAAGGCAATGGAAGATCTGAGTTTTTCCCTGATCACGTCCAATCTTGTACACAGGGACAGCGGGATTCCCTTTGGCAGGGAATATGTCATAAAGAAGACAGGAGATGTCCGTGTGGGCATAGCCGGAGTTATGGCTCTAAATGCGCTGGAAAATGTGACGGACAGGGAATCGGTAAAAGGCCTTAAAGTCCTTGACCCGGAAGATGTCCTGAAAAGAATGATTTCTGAGCTAAGGAAGAAGGCCGACTTTATAGTCTTACTTTCACAGTGTGGGTTTGAGGCGACGACAGCGCTGGTCAACGCGGTTGACGGTATCGACCTTGCTGTGGCAGGGGGGAGAGACAAAGCTGGCGCGCCTGTTGCCCCGGCGCCCTGCGGGTCTGAATCAGTTCCGGTGGCGCCGGGCGGCGCAGTTGACGGCGCCGCTGTCTCCGTTGTCAAAGCGCCATTCCTTGGGACGAAGCTGGGGTATTTTCAGGCAACCCTGGATGACGCGGGAAAAGTGGCGCGCAGCGCGAAAAAGGTGATATATCTGGGATCCGGTGTTTCGTTGGATCCCGAAATTGCCGCTATTACCGGAGATGAGATGCACAAGAAAGTCAGAGAGGAAAGAAAAATACGGGCCGAGAAAAGAGAGAAGGAAATTATACAGGAAGTAAAGGAATTGTGGAAGTTGTCCCCTGAGGAATATATGCGTATGCAATTGAAAGAACAGGCGGAATCGATGAAAGGAAAGAAAAAATGAAACGTGCTTTAACGGGTTTGTTGCTGTTTGCATTCATGCTGGTGATGGTTGCGGGCTGCGCGCACGTCCGCAACATTGACCGGACAGGGGAAGAGGCGCTCAGACAGCAGGTGGAGACGGAATGGAACGCCAAGGTCAATAAAAAATGGGGAACTGTATATGATCTGACAACAGAGGCCTACAGGAAAGAAATAAAACGAGATATTTTCATAAGCAGGGCCAATGCGGTGATTAAGAGCTTTGATATCAGGGAGATCAGAATACTGGCCTCCGGCAGGGATGCCAGCGCCAGAGTTGACTGTGTTATTACTCAGATGGGTCATGATTTCAATATTACCATCACGGAAAAATGGGCGATGGAAAATGAAGGCTGGTATCTGGAGCTTACGCCCCGGAGCTTTCCTGGTGCTGTGAAATAGTGCAAGGACCCGTTATTTATGGAACAAAATTTCTCTATTCATGATACTCGAGGATCTTCAATAAGGATTATTTTATGAAAAGCAACAGGAGGAAGAAAGGATAATGTCTCGAGTATATTTATTTGCGTTTCTGGTGGCAGCACTTATCTGGTGTCCTGAGGGTGCTCTGTGTGAGTGCATAAAGGGGGATTGTCTCAATGGACAAGGTACCATGACATATCCTGAAAGCAAAAACTTTAAGCAATATACGGGACAATTTAAAAGCGGCAAAAGGGAAGGTGAGGGAACAATGATCGGATTATCCGGTGATACTTATGTCGGTAAGTGGCATAACGATAGACCTGATGGCCATGGAATCCTGACTTATCCCGACAGTCAGCAATTCAAGAAATATAACGGAGAATTCAAGAACGGTACCAAAGACGGTCAGGGGGTGCTGACCTTCTCGGACGGCAGGAAATTCATGGGGCAGTGGAAAACGGAAACTACCGTTAAAAAGGGGCCGGCCCCCAAAAAGTTTGATGAAGCGGCAACAGCCAAATATCTATGGTACAAGCGTTACGCGGTGGGGACTATGCTATTTCCGGATGGCAAAAAAGAAGAGGGGACCCTTATGGAGAATGGTGATTTTATCAAAGACAATTGAAGGACCTTCTTTCAAATTAAGGTTTAATCCCTGCGGTGTTATTCAACTCTTATACCTTTATTATATTCTTCGCCATTGTTGTTGCCTTTAATTATCTTCCGCTGCGGTGGAACCTGAAGAAGGCGGGGCTCCTCGCCGCGAGCTATCTTTTCTATGCCGCGTGGAACCCCCCGTTTGTTATCCTTCTGTGGATATCCACGCTGGCGGACTGGATTGCCGCCAGACGTATATATAATGCCGGGAGCAAAACTGCGCGTAAACTGTTTATGTCCGTCAGTCTCGCCGTAAATCTGGGGCTGCTCTGTTTCTTCAAGTATGCGGGATTTCTCCTCGAAAATTTTACGATACTCATGCACTGGATGCATATAGCGTATGAGCCGGCGCGGCTGGACATTATTATCCCGCTGGGCATATCCTTCTATACATTCCAGACG
>JAUXBI010000138.1 GCA_030619435.1 Syntrophaceae bacterium | reverse complement strand
GATCATAGGACACCTTCCATATATGTAAAATTTCCGATGACCTCTGATATATCCGGCGTGCTTCCCAAACTTTCCGGCGAAAAGATCAGTGTGGTCATCTGGACGACTACACCCTGGACACTTCCCGCCAATCTCGCCATCGCCCTGCATGAAGATTTTGACTATGTTGCGGTCAAGGTGGAGGGAGAGGTGCTGATCTTTGCGAAGGATCTGCAGGACTACTGCCTGGATGCCTTTGGCTTCAGGGAAAAGGAATATGAGGTTCTGGATGAGTTTAAAGGTAGCGCTTTAGAGGGATTGAAATGCCGGCATCCCTTTGTCGAACGTGACAGCGTGTTGATACTTGCACCCTTTGTAACCCTGGAGGCCGGAACAGGATGTGTCCATATCGCCCCTGGGCATGGACAGGAAGATTATGAGATAGGTCTTGAATATGGGCTGGATGTCTACGCGCCGGTGGATGATGACGGCAGATTTACTCCCGATGTGGACTTTTTTGCCGGCCAGTTCGTGTTTGACGCGAACGATGCGGTGAATGAGAAACTGAGAGAAGTAGGAGCTCTTCTGAGTACTATGGATATGGAACATCAGTATCCGCACTGCTGGAGGTGCAAGAATCCCATCATCTTCAGATCAACGGAGCAGTGGTTTATTTCAATGGAGAAAAATGGTCTGCGTGAGAAGGCTCTCAAGGCAATAGACAGCGTGAGCTGGTTTCCTTCATGGGGACGCGATCGTATATATGGCATGATAGAGAACAGGCCCGACTGGTGCATATCGAGGCAGCGTTCGTGGGGTGTGCCCATTACGGTGTTTTACTGCAAAAAATGCGGGAACTATCTGGCCACGAAAGAAATTCTGGATCATGTTGTCGCCCTGGTCAGGGAAGATGGAGCCGATATATGGTTTGAAAAAGACGCAAACGATCTTCTTCCCGACGGGGTTGTATGCCCTGCTTGTGGTGGAACGGATTTTAAGAAGGAGACCAACATCCTTGACGTCTGGTTTGATTCCGGGGTTAGCCACGCGGCGGTGCTTGAGAAGAGAGATGATCTCGGATCGCCCTGCGACATGTATCTGGAGGGAAGCGACCAGCACAGGGGATGGTTCCATTCCTCCCTTCTGGAGTCAGTAGGAACCCGGGGCAGAGCACCCTATAAGAATGTTCTCACCCACGGTTTTGTAGTGGATGGAGAGGGCAAGAAGATGTCCAAGTCCCTGGGCAACTTTATAGATCCCCAGAAAATGGTTGATCAATATGGGGCGGAGATACTGCGTCTGTGGGTTGCCGCTGAGGACTACACTGCTGATATCAGGATATCCGATGAGATACTGAAGCGCCTCGTTGAGGCATACAGGCGGATTCGTAATACGAGCAGATATATACTGGGCAACCTGTACGATTTTGATTGCAGGAAGGATATGGTTTCTGTGGAAGATATGGAGGAGATAGACAGGTGGGTACTCCACCGCCTCCAGGAAATCATCCGGAGGGTGAGGAATGCGTATGAGAGCTATCAGTTCCACGTTGTTTACTACACACTGTACAATTTCTGCAGTGTCGATCTCAGCGCTCTCTACCTAGATGTCCTGAAAGACAGACTTTATACCTCAAAGGCCGGGGCAAGAGAGAGAAGATCTGCGCAGAGCGCGATGTATATCATCCTCGATGCCATGACAAGGCTTCTGACTCCGGTGCTTGTCTTTACCTCCGAGGAGATATGGTCGAGTATGCCGGATTATGACGGTAAAGAAGAGAGCGTTCATATGGCGCAGTTCCCGGAGATAGATCCTCAATATCTTGATGAAGATCTCGGTAAAAAATGGGAGACACTTATCACCGTCAAGGGAGAGGTGTCAAAGGCCATAGAGATAGCCAGGCAGAAGAAGATAGTGGGCCATTCCCTTGACAGTTGTGTGAATATTCATGCCCCGGAAGAGCTGCAGGCATTTCTGGAGGGTTATATCGATAATATGAGGGCACTCCTTATCGTTTCCCAGATAAATCTTGTTCCGGCGGACAAAATTTCCGATTCCGATCCTTACGAGAGCACAGAGTTTGAGGGTCTGAAGATAGAAGTTTCCAGGGCACGGGGATTGAAGTGCGAAAGGTGCTGGAACTACAGCGAGACGGTAGGCGAAAATACCGGTCATCCGACCATCTGCACAAGGTGTGTAGGGAATCTGTAGGGGGTATAGGACTTTGAACAAAAAACATGGCGTCTTCTTTATAACGCTGCTGCTGGTTGTGGGTCTGGATCAGATCTCCAAGATATATATAAGTTCGGTGATGTCTCTTCATGCCTCGTATCCGGTAATCGACGGCTTCTTCAGCATCACCTATGTGCGAAATCCGGGCGCCGCCTTCGGTTTCCTTGCGAATGCAACCCCCATGTTTAGATCGCTGTTCTTGATAATCGTATCGACAGCGGCTATCGTGATGATCCTGTACTTTCTTGCGAAAAACAGGTCAGCCGGGATGCTTTTAACTTTTGCCCTTTCGCTGATATTAGGTGGAGCCGTTGGAAATCTGTTAGACAGGATACGGTTCGGAAATGTTGTTGACTTCCTTGACTTTTACATAGCGTCCTGGCACTGGCCCGCCTTCAATGTAGCCGATTCAGCCATATCGGTTGGAGCTGTGTTGCTTGTTGTGGAGATGTTCACGAGAAAAAGGACGGGGATCATCGCGGGAGGAGAATAACTACCTTCAGATATTTTCTCCCCCATTCAAGGGCATCATCACGGTCGGAAAAGAATACGTCTATGTGATTTCCCTTTATAGCGCTTCCCGTATCATGCACCTCACCCCAACCATAACCCGGCACATACATTTTGGTCCCGAAGGGATACAACCTGGTATCCGCCGCGATAGTTCCATGCTTTGCCTCTGTTCCGTCGGCGGTGATACCAACCTTCTTCCTTTTACCCTTGAGGGGTCCATAGGCGTAAACCGGCGGCCCGATGCACCAGTATTTCCTCTCCCAGCCGCATGATTCGGGGCCGGCATCGTAGGCAGTTACAACCATCTTTCGAACCACTCTTGTGCATTCTTTACCTTTTGGGAAAAGGCAGCATCCCTGGAGAAAAAAACATATTAGAAAAGGGGTAAAACAAAGACAGATTTTCGTCTGTAATCTGGTCATATCGGATGCCTTTTGTGCTTCTGTGTCACACATCATGATCAATCCGTCTATCATAATGAAGACTCATCTTTCAAGGCATAATGTGACATCTCGGGAGTCTTTTACCGCATCAGGCCAGGAAGGAAAAGTGCGATCTGAGGAAAGGGAATAAGGAGGAGAGTTCCTATTATCAGTGCCGCAAGGAAAGGGAGTACTCCCTTGAATATAATGTGGAGCGGGACGTCTCTGGCCACACCGCTTACCACATAGACGTTTATTCCTACAGGTGGAGTGATTACACCGATCTGGGTCACCAGTACTATTATGACACCAAACCATATCGGGTCATAGCCCAGGAATAGCACCACCGGGTAAAAGATGGGTATTGTGAGCATAATAAGAGCCAGTGCATCTATGACACATCCGCCCACCAGATATACCATGATAATAATCAGCATGACGGCATAGCGTGGCAATTGTATTTCCGATACCCCCCTTGCGATATCGAAGGGAATCCTGGATACGGCAAGAAAGTGTCCGAATATGGTGGCCCCTGCAACGATTACGAGAATCATGCATGATATTCTTGTCGTTTCAGAGAGGGATGCTACAAAGCCTTTCATGGTGAGATTGCGGCCTGCAAGGGCCAGAAGAAGTGTGCCAAAGGCACCGATTGCGCCAGCCTCCGTTGGAGTGAAAAACCCCCAGAATAGACCGCCCATTATCAGCAGGAACAAGAGCAGGGTTTCAATAAGCCCTGAAAGCGATGCCAGTTTTTCTCTGAGAGGGGCTTTTGGCCCTTTCGGCCCCAGTTCCGGTCGCATGTGTGTCCATATGACAATGGCAAGAACGAAAAGGAGGGCAAGAATAAGGCCGGGCAACAGGCCGGCCATAAAGAGTTTGCCTATGGATTGCTCTGTAAGTATCCCGTAGACAATAAATATAACGCTCGGGGGGATCAGGATGCCCAGGCCTCCACCTGCGGCGACCACCCCTGTGGCAAGCTCCGGTTTATAATTGTATCTTTTCATTTCCGGCAGGGCTGCCGCTCCCATGGTTGCAGCCGTCGCATTTGTGGAACCGCAGATGGCGGCAAAGGCCGCGCATGCCCCTACGGTTGCAATGGCAAGCCCCCCGGGCCAATGACCGATAAATTTATAGGCTGCGTTAAATAGTCTCTTGCTTATTCCGGAATGATACGCAAGCTGTCCCATCAGCACAAAGAGGGGTATCACGGTCAGGTTATACGATCCAAAAACGGAGAAGAGATCTTTCGCGATCATGTTCATGGATGCGTCGAAAGAAACAATGCAGCCGAACCCTAAAAATCCCACCGCCGCCATGACGAAGCCGACGGGTATCCTCAGAAATATCAATATAAAAAGAGCTGCAATGCCGATAAGGCCTATTGCTGTAGGGCTCACCCTTTAATCCTCTTTAATGATTTGTAGAAATCCGTTGCAAGAATAAGAGACACGAGAAAGCAGCCGATCGTTATACTGAAGACGAACGGATATACAGGCATCTCGATAGTGAGAGAAACTTCGCCGGTACGCTTCAGGTCCAGGGCATATAAAGCGCTTTGCCACGCTATTATTCCGAACAGCAAGGCACTGAAAAATTCGCCGGCTGCGGCAATTATAAACTGCACTTTCTTCGGCATCCTGTTAGTCAGGAACTCTACCATTATATGCCCTTTTTTTGCCGTGGTATAGGCCAGGGCAAAGGAAACACCAACAGTTCCCATAAGGCCCACGATTTCATACGTTCCGGGGATAGGATGACGGAAAAGACGCAACACTACATCGGCAAACGTGAGCAGCATCATGACCATGATG
>JAUXBI010000231.1 GCA_030619435.1 Syntrophaceae bacterium | reverse complement strand
TGGTGGGACTTACTCCATTTATATTTTCATGATCCATGACCCAGTTCAGGATACTTCTATCGGGGGCAAAGATAGCTTCATCCCTTGTTTTTACGATACCGCTCATAATGAGGGCATTTTTTGCCCTTGTAGCCGCAACATAAAAGATGCGTTTTGCTTCCCCCCATGTGCGGTCCTTCTGGAGTTTGTCAAGGAGTATGTAAGTCGGTGTGGGTTTTTCTGTACGACGATCTTTCCCCATGGCGATTAAGTGTTTGTCACCGGTTCCCGGCATCCTTTCCAGAAGGTAGGGCGGGGGTGTTCTGGGACCGCTGGCAAGCGGTTTCCAGTCCATGAAGGGGAGGAATACGCAATCAAATTCCAGGCCCTTTGCCCTGTGAATCGTCATCATCTGAACTTGTGATCTCGATGTGGTGGGGTCTATCGGTTCGTAGAGGGAATCAAGGACAACTTCAATACGATTCAGGGTCTCCTGCGGAATCCCCTGCTCAGAGGCTTCCAGGATTTCAAAAAAACGGCGGCAGTTTGCAACCCCTGCCATACCGTAAAGAAAGGCCGTTGTCCTCGGTCCGTCGAGAAATTCCCAGAACCGCCTGACGCAATCCCCGAGTGGATCCCTCCCCACTCTCAGAAGTGTTTGATCGATGGCCTTCAGGAGGTTATTCATTTCGGGATGTGTCTTTGCTGTGAGACGTATCTTTTCCATCCAGCTTTTGGCATCCTGCATGGCAGTCTCTTGGAGAATTTTTACATCGAACCATGACCAAGGTGATCTGAGAAGCGATGCCCAGGCCACATCATCATGCGGCCTTACGATGAGCTGGGCTGTCTGCATAAGGTGCATAATTTCCGGTCTTTCAGCCAGACTCAGGCCCTCCTGTACCTGGATGGGAATACGTTCTTCTTTGAGGGCAGTCAGATATCTTTTAATCCTGTTCCGGGTAAAGAGGAGTATGGCAATGGATTTATTGCCGCCGGTTTCATCCAGCCTCTTCTTTACTTTTTTAGCAAGCCACTTAGCTTCGTCATCCTTTGCCCTGTCTGTGTCTTCACCAGAAAAAAGATTAAGGGATATAACGCTGTTTTCCATATCGTTTACGGCTGGGATGGATGGATTGAAAGGTACTTCATCGGCGTCGGTGTCCGGATTGAGCATAACCATATTGCCGAAGAGTGAGTTTACCCATTTTATCAGTTTCTCCGTGGAGCGGAAATTGGTCTTCAGCAGATGTGCGTTGAGCGGAAGTTTAACTTGTCCCGGAATGGGAATTCCCGATTTGGCTTCGATAAATAATCTTACCTCCGCCTTTCTAAAGGAATAGATGGACTGTTTCGGGTCGCCCACTATAAAGATCGTCCTGCCGTCACCCTGCATCCAGCCGCTGCATAGTCTCTTTATCAGTTCCCACTGGTTCCGGCTCGTATCCTGGAATTCATCGACGAGCAGGTGTTTTATCCTGTGGTCAAGATACAGGTGAAGGTCGGAAGGGTTCTCTTCATCCAGCACACGAAGCGCGGACTGTTCCAGCCCGATAAAGTCGATCATGTGCCGCTTCCCGCATATCGCTTCATATTCACCGATGGCCTCCGCCGCAAGGATTATAAAATCTGAAAGTACACCGATATCGGCTATGGTATCGTCCTTTGACGGATAGTCTCTTGTCTCATGGAGGGCCTTCGCTGCACCTTCAGGGAGGCTTCCAATCATTTCTCCCCAGACGGTCTTTTTAAAATTACTGTAAAAACCGTTTGACGGTCCGAACTGCCTCCTCGGGCTTCCGCTTTTAATAAGGATCATGTCCGCTATGGACTGCCAGTGGGGTAGGTTCTCCCAGGATGGCCCTGGAAGGGAAGACGGCAGGCCGTCTGTTTCGGCCCCCTTGCTGGAGAGGTGATCTGCAAATTCCTCCCATTTTGCACCCAGATCGGAGGATGTGAATTTCTCAAGAAGATTATGGAGACATCTTTCTATATAAATCTGCAATCGTTCATTCAGAATGGATGGAAGGGAGGTAATGCCGTGGAGGCTTACTTCCGTTATCAGGTCTTCAAACTTATCCCTGGTCTTTATAACCTCTTTCAGCTCATCCGAGATACTGTTCCAGTTGTTATTGTGGTAAAGAAGCCGGTTTTCAAAGGCCTCCCTTTTTATATCTCCCACGTGGGATGAGAAAAGCCGAACCCGTACACGTTGCAGCGCTTCCTCTATTATAACAGGCTGTACTTCTTCATCCATAATTTTGCAGTCGAGTGCGATTCCCGCCTGCAGCGGGGCACGTTTTGCCATATAGAGACAGAAACCATGGAATGTCATAATGTTCAGAACATCGGCAGAGATAAGCCGGTGATGGCGGGAAATAGCGTTGTCGGCGAGTTCAAGAAGAGTTTCATCCAGGGAGTTTTCGGGAGTTTCGTCATTCTGGGCCATATTCAGTACGCGGATAACACGGTCTCGCATTTCCCCCGCGGCCTTTTCGGTAAAGGTAAGGGCGATAATCTCTCCGGGATGGTTCACCTCTCCCAGCAGTTTGAGAAACCTCATCGTCAGGAGCAGGGTCTTGCCGGAACCGGCAGGAGCTTCCACATGATGACTGCAACCCGTATCACGAGCGGACAGGCGTTCTTTTTTGTCAATCAGATCAGCTGTCATTTTCTTCCTCTTCCGGCACCATTTCCCTTTCACAAAGGGTAATAAATGGACAGTTTTTGCAGGCGATCTCCCTGTTCTCTATATTTGATACAGGGTAGGGGTTGGCACGGAAATCCCCCCCTTTTAAGGATCTTTTCTGTATCGGCTATTAC
>JAUXBI010000104.1 GCA_030619435.1 Syntrophaceae bacterium | reverse complement strand
TGAGGAAGGGGGCTTGAAATTCCGTATATAACCACATATGTCTCCTCATCATGATGATTCCGTAAAGGGCTTCGTTCAGCGGTATACTGAACCCGTAAGCGGCTTCAGCAAAACCTGAAAAGTAGTCCTGTACCTCGGTATAGGGTTTTTCGCTGAAGTATATCCGTTCCAGGTTTTTGTAAAAAAAGATGGCTCTCTTGAAACATTCCTCTTCCGGCACATTATTGAATGAAAGTGTTCGAGGATTTTTCCTGACAGCCTTGCACCACTGCTGCGCAATTTCTTCTCTGTGTTTTTCCAGGACGTTGAACATTTTGTCTGCGAATACTTTCATAATCTATCTCCTCTGTTTTTGAATTTTTGCCAGATATATCAGATGGTGAAAGCATACTGCGTGGTAGTCTTCAGCACTTTTCTCAACACAGTTAACTGAGGTCTGAATATGGTTATCACATCCAGTTTACAGGCTATGGGCATATCCAAGATCTTTGAAAATATCTTTGCTTCAGCCCCGGTTTTGGATCTTATCGTCAAGTTCCCTTCGTCCGATCTCACCTCTATGATAATAGGCAGCAACAACATCTGCTTTTCTTTATTATTCAATATTTCTGTCAGATATTCAAGTTCTTTCTTCTTAAAATAGTGTGTGCTTCCATCGCCGCATTCAACGTGGGGGCACTTTTCCTCCAGAAGTTCGCTTAATGATTTCCGTCTCCTTGGCAGATGGGCATTCAGCGTTTTCAGGTCACCTTTCAGATTGGCTTCAAATGTTCTGTTCGGTTCTCTTGGATCAATACGCATACGCTTCCCTTTGCTCGATCAACAGCTTGACATATTTGAGCCGGGCAACTTCTTCACGATCGCGCTCCTCGAACTTCATTGTCAGGTATTTTATGGTGGCATCAAGTCCGGGGATTACAATATATTCCAGCGCGTTGTTTACCCTTTTTACTTTGTTTATCTCCGCACCCAGAAGGTTCAGTGAATTCTGGAGTTCGGCCAGCTCTATGGCGGTCTTCAGGCATTCCCGGGAGAGCTTGGCACTATTGTCTACCAGGGAGGAGGTGTCCAGTGTGTTCCTCGCGGAAGATGTACCAGTATCTTCCATTTCAAAAACGGGTATTTTTACCCCTGCCACATTTCTTGTGAAGGAGTTTATCTTTAGTGCCATTTCGGATGCGAGGAGTTCCTTTTCCAGAAATGCATATCCATGGTATCCCGTGGTGACGGAGAGAGCCTTGTAGGCCTCCCTGAAATCCACGAGCAATTTCTCCTTGACAGACGTGCATTCTTTGACAGTCTGGAGGAATTCCATGATGAGTATCGAGAGCCTGTCTTTGACGATCTTCTGAATCCTCGTGGCGAGTTTCAGGCGGCGTTTCAGACGCGCAAGCTCGATCTTGGTTGGTCTTGTTACCTGTACCTTTGTTGACATGGGATCACTCTTGTCTAACCTGTCTCGGTAGTAACCCGGTTTTCCGGAGCCTCTGGAAGATATTTTTTTATGTATTCTTCCTGTATGAGCTTGAGGTCTTCCCTGGGGAGCATGGAGAAGATGTTCCAGGCCAACTCCAGAGTTTCTTCAACGGTTCTTCTATTGTTCTCGGCCTGTGATATGAATTCCTCTTCGAATCTGTCCGAAGCAGAGAGATATACCCTGTCCCTGTCGCTGAGCGCCTCGGACCCGATAACGGTGGATATTTCTCTCAGATAGTTTCCCTCCGCGTAAACAGCGTATGACTGCATGAACACATTGTTGTGGTCTTCTCTCGTGTTTCCCTCGCCGATTCCTTCTTTCATCATCCTTGAAAGTGAGAGGAATACATCTATGGGAGGATATATTCTCTTCCTTTCCAGCGCCCTCGACAGGACAATCTGTCCCTCTGTTATGTATCCGGTCAGGTCGGCTATTGGATGCGTAATGTCGTCATCGGGCATCGTCAGGATGGGGATAATGGTCACAGAACCCTCTTTGCCGCTTATTCTCCCGGCCCTTTCGTACAGTGAGGCAAGGTCCGTGTACATGTATCCCGGATAACCCCTTCTGCTTGGTATTTCGCCTCTCATCGCGGCAAGTTCGCGTAGTGCGTCGCAGTAGTTTGTGATGTCCGTGAGTATGACCAGGACATGCATGTCGTGCTCCCATGCCAGGTATTCAGCTGCCGTCAGAGCCAGGCGCGGTGTTGACAACCTTTCAATAACGGGCGATGACGCTGTATTAATGAATGCGACGGTGCGGCTGAGCGCGCCGGTCTCTTCCAGATTAGAGATACAATAGCCTGCATCATCGTAGCTTACACCGATTGCGCCGAAAACAATCGCAAACTCTTCTGATTTTCCCTTAAGTGACGCCTGTCTCAGTATTTGCGCGGCGATTTTGTTATGCGGCAGACCCGATCCGCTGAAGATGGGCAGTTTCTGCCCGCGTACCAGGACATTGAGCCCGTCTATCGCGGAAATTCCGGTTTCAATGAATTCCGCCGGTGGCATGCGCGATGCGGGATTTGCAGGCACGCCGTTTATGTCCAGGTAGGTGTCCGCCACGATCGGGGGACCGCCGTCTATGGGATTGCCGCTCCCGTCGAAAAGTCTCCCCATAATATCTCCAGATACGGGAAGTTTCAGGGTCTCTCCTTTGTATCTTACCCTGCTGTTCAGCAGATCAACCTCACTGACACCCCCGAACACCTGAACGACGGTAGTTTCCTTTCCAACTTCTATAACCTGGCCAATCCTTGTTTCTCCTGTGCCAAGTTGAACATCCACGATTTCATTGTATCTGATGCCGGGGATGCTTTCAATGACAAGGAGCGATCTCCTTGCGGTGCTTATTGCCTTTGTCTGTCTCGTAAAGAGCTGCAGAGAATCCATTACGCTCCTCCTTTTTAAACAAAAGGATTCTTGTCCATATCAGACCATAATTGTTTCATGTAATCATCGAACTCTTCGTTTGGTATATCTTTCATTCTTGATATCCGAGGCAGTATCTTTGAAGAAGATATTTCATTTACCAGCATGCCCGACTCGGTCGCTTCCTTCGCGAGACCATAAAGCTTCATGATGGTGCTGAGCATCAGGTGTGTCCTTTTGGGTTCCGTGTAAGTGTCAACGGGGTGATATGCGCTCTGCATGAGAAAGTCTTCTCTGATCATGCGCGCCGCGAGAAGCACCAGCTTGTCATCTTCGGGCAGCGCCTCGGGTCCGACAAGCCGGACGATTTCCTCCAGCTCCGCTTCGTGCTGGAGAGTTATGAGGGCCTTGTCCCTTATTTCATTGTAATCGGGGCTGATCCTGTTCCACCATTTATCCACCGAATCGGCATAGAGACTATAGCTCTGGAGCCAGTTTATGGTGGGAAAGTGCCTCTTGTTGGCGAGGGCGACATCCAGCGAGTACAACACATCAACTATTCTAAGAGTCGCCTGGGTTACAGGTTCACTGAAATCCGCACCGGGGGGACTGACGGAACCTATCACTGTGGCAGATCCCATCCTTTCCGGCTTTCCGATGCACGTGACCCGCCCTGATCTTTCGTAGAAGGCCGAAAGCCTTGAGCCCAGATAGGTGGGGAATCCCTCTTCGCCCGGTGTTTCTTCAAGCCTCGCGCCGATTTCCCTCATTGCCTCGGCCCACCTGGATGTTGAGTCGGCCACGAGGAGAACGTCATATCCCATATCCCTGAAATACTCGGCCATGGTAATACCTATAAAAATACTTATCTCTCTTGCGACGACGGGCATATTTGATGTGTTGGCGATAAATATCTCCTTTTCCTGCAGGAGCCTGCCCGTTGCAGGATCTTTCAGTTTTTTGAAACTGTGAAGGACGTCTGCCATTTCATTTCCTCTTTCACCGCACCCGACATAGATATTCAACTGTGTCTGGGACCATCTGGCCATCTGTTGCAGGCAGACGGTCTTGCCGGTGCCGAATCCTCCGGGTATGGCTGCTTTTCCTCCCAATGCCAGGGGGAACAGATAGTCGATAATTCTTGTGCCGGTTACAAGAAGATCTTCGGGGACAAATCTTTGCTTATATAGCCTGGGTTTTCTTGCCGGCCACTTCTGCATGAGGGTCAGAGGTTTTTTTGCGCCTTCGTGCTCCAGCAGTGCAACGGTTTCTTCTATGGTGAACTCCCCTTCAGATATCTCCAGGATGGTTCCCTGTGTTCCTATCGGCACCATTATCCTGTGTTCTATAAGACCCGTTTCCGGAACGTTTCCGATAATATCGCCTTCCTGTACCATGTCGCCAGTTTTGACAGAGGGGGTGAAATGCCATTTTTTCTTTCGGTCAAGGGCATCCGTACGTACCCCTCGCACAAGAAAATCGCCGATGTCATCCATCATTGTGACAAGGGATCTCTGAACACCGTCATAGATGTTCCCGACGAGTCCGGGCCCAAGTTCCACCATAAGAATCTCGCCTGTTCCGGTCACAGGTTCTCCAACTCTGAGCCCGACTGTGTCCTCGTATACCTGGATGACCGCTTTATCTCTCTCAAGACCGATGATTTCTCCTGAGAGTCTTTCATCGCCCACATCGACAACCTCGTATACCTGAGATCCTCTCATATCTTCGGCGATTACAACGGGCCCCGAAATTTTCCAGATCTTACCCATGAACCATGCCTCACTTTGGTATTTTTGATATTGAAAGTAGATCCAAATAGTTTCAACCTTACCGCAAGCCTAAACCTGTTCCCCTCTTGTGGGATTTTCTGACAGGCTGTTTACAGGGTTGTCAAGCCTGTGCCAGGCAACATCAGATATCTACGTTGAAGCCTATAAGTTTCTTTGTGTATGCCTTGTAATATCCCTTTACATCCTGCTCTTTTGCCTTGAATCCTGAAGGGATTTCTACCACAATTGCCGATCCCTTCCTGTTCTCCCTTATGTATTTCAGCGTGTCTGTCACGTCCCCGGCCCACTCCTCCGGTATCATTATTATTCCGACGGAATCGTCACCCGAGAGTTCCATCAGGGCCTCTCTGACCTTTTCATTAATGTCTTCTCTATCTTCTATTATCCGGTACTTCTCGACGCCGGCAAATCTCACCAGTGCTGTCTGATCTCTGTTTCCTATTATGGCTATGCCTATCTTCTCAGGTTTAGTCATGCCGCGATTACCAGTTCCCTTATTTCTGCTGCCGGTATCCCGTCTGCGAGCATCTTGAAAATCAGTCTCAAGTTTCGTATCTCCAGTTCTTTGAGCAGCAAATACCATAACATATTGGAAGTGGATAACACCCTCGGAGAGAGGAGATCTTTCAACAGCCTGAATCTGTATTTTTCCGTTATCTTATCTACGATCGTGATCTTTCCATCCTTTTCATAGCCTTTAGATACGTCCTGTGCCATCATATGGTATCCTGTATTTTCCAACCTTCCTGTTATTTCCGTCATCTTCAATGTGAGCAATTCTTTTATAGTGTCTTCTGAGAGCATGCGGCCGCCACTGAGCACCGGCGCACCTGCGGTATAACTGTCTCCCAGGGATAACCGGAAGATCGTCTGTAAGTTTGACGAATCGATAATGCTTTCGAAGGCTTGTACGAGCAAACGTCCATCAGCCATGTTCTTGAAGACCTTCAACACCTTCTGATGGTAGATGTTTTGCAGTTTAACTTCTCCCTCGGATACAGATTGCGGATCTTTTTCATTAATATCCTCTATAGCCCGGATGTAGTCGCCAAGATTGCATTTCGTGAGGATTGCGGATACTTCATCCTTTTCCCTTGCGGCAGGCATTTCTTCCAGATGTTCCCTGTCATGGATCGTGCCCAGCGGTACCATGGAGGATGTTGCTTTTTTTGAGATCATTCTGAGTGTTATTCTGATATTCAGAACATCGTACTTCTCAACGTACAGGTTCACTATGCGCGACATTTCTGGGGGTATATTAAAGCCCTTAAGGCGCTTCAGGCATTCGCCCATATATATCCACAAGTACTTATCGGCATCGTCGAAGGTCTTGATCGGCTGGTCCAACAGGTATCCGCCAATATCTGTGTCACTGACTATTTCCAAGGCGTCCTGCATATTTTCGGACCTCTGTAGTATTTCGCCGATATGTTCGTGGGTTACACCACGGGCCTCTTCACCTTTGAGGTAGGCCGATATGAATGCATAACGTGCGCTTGTAAGATTCAATTTTCATCATCTCCGAAAAGTTCCCTGCCCAGTCTGGGCAGGATCTTTGGTGTAAGCATCTCAAGTCTTATATCGAACGTGTTGTCAATGCTCACCATGCCGTCCATCGACTCTGCCATAACGCCCCCCAGACAATCGAGTTCACTGATCTCAGCTATCTGTTTTTTCAGG
>JAUXBI010000247.1 GCA_030619435.1 Syntrophaceae bacterium | reverse complement strand
GGCCAGGTCACTCAACGTTGCCGCGATTTTCCCCATAACAGGCCTCTTCGTACGATCCCTGTCACCTCCGCATCCAAAAACCGTTATGATCCTGCCCTCTTTAAAATCAGACAGATTCTCAAGCACCTTTTTCAGAGCATCTCCTGTATGAGCATAGTCCACGAATATCGGGGGCTCGTCAGGTTTACTTACCCTTTCCAGACGCCCGGGAACGGTCTCCAGCGCCCCTATACCGGACCGGATATATTCCTCCGGTATCCCGAGCGATATAGCCGTCGCCGTCGCCGCGAGGATATTGTAAAGGTTAAATTTTCCGACCATGGCGGAAGATACCGTAAATTCACCATCAGGCCCTTTTATCTTTGCGGTTATTCCACCCATGGAAAGTGTGAAATCAGTGGATGACACATCACACAATTCCCCCACGCCGAATGTAACCGACGGCGTTTTTATCTCGTCAAGGAGTTTTACACCCCATGGATCATCACCGTTAACAACTGCCACACGCCCACCTGGCACATCAGTAAAAAACCTCTTCTTCACCAGAAAATATTCTTCCATGGTGTGATGATAATCGAGATGCTCCCGGGAGAGATTCGTAAATATCCCGACATCATACTCGCATTCATAGATCCTTTTCAGATCGATCGCGTGAGACGAAACCTCCATCACAACATGAGTCACCCCTGCGTCAACCATTTCCCTCAGGATTCTGTGAAGGTCAAGCGACTCGGGTGTTGTGTGCGAGGCGGGAAACAGATTGCCTCCATATCTGTAATTTACTGTTCCTGTAACTCCCGTACAAAACCCGGCAGATTCCAGGATGGACTCCAGAAGATAGGCTGTCGTCGTCTTTCCATTCGTTCCGGTGATCCCTATCAGACAAAGATCACGGGAGGGGTTGTCATAAAAGTTTTTTCCAAGTCTGCCCAGTGCGAGACGGCTGTCTTTAACCCTTATGAAAGTCACACCCGGCTCCGTGGGAATCTTTACTTCATCATGTACAATATACTCCGCTCCCCTTTTCACCGCGTCGCGCACGAAATCATGACCATTGAACTCGACGCCGGCAATCGCAACAAAAACGGAGCCTCCTTTACATTTTCTGGAGTCGTAGCAGATATCAGAGGCATCTCCGGAAATATCTCCTGATATACCAAGGACATCCACTCCACTCAGCAGGCGTGAAAGTTTCATGCCGCGTGCCCCTCTTCTCAGACACCCCTGTCAAACAGGACATAACAGGGCTGATTTTCCTCTATCCGGACACCCGGGGCCGGATTCTGACTGACACCCCAGCCACTCCCCGCAATTCTTACGTCTATTCCCCTGCTTTGGGAAATCCTTAGAACCTCCCTTATTGACATGCCCCCAAAATCAGGGATAACCGACTCATCCACTGACGTATCGGGATAGATTGTTTCCGTAGTAGTCGACGCCTGGATTATTTTTATTTTTTCGTTGTCTTCGTCAGTGGCAACCTCTCTCAGTTCCATGCTCTTATTGGAACATCTCAATATCTGTTCCGAAACCTTCTTGAAAACCGGCGCGGCGGCAGTTCCACCCCACCTGTGGGTCTCCGGTTCATCCAGTACAACAAGGATTACCAGCTGGGGATCTTCGGCAGGGAAAAACCCGACAAAAGAGGCCTCCACTTTTTCGGCTGAGTAACGTCCCAGATCGAAATCAAATTTCTGGGATGTACCGGTCTTGCCCGCCACGGAAAGGTTGACTATACGGGCATTCCCCCCGGTTCCTTCTTCCACCACATCGGTAAGGATGGATGTGATTCTATGTGAAGTTTCAGGAGATATAACCCGCCTTACCGCCACAGGTTCAAATTCCTTCACCACCCTGCCCTTTTTATCCACCATACAGCGGACGACATGCGGCTTCATCAGTATGCCGTCGTTTGCTATGGCAGACATTGCTGTAACTAATTGTATGGCCGTAACCGAAACACCCTGGCCAAAGGCTATCGTCGCAAAATCAACATCACTCCAGTCCTTCGAATCTCTCAGGATACCCCTTGATTCGCCGGGAAGATCAACGCCCGTCTTTGAACCAAACCCGAACATTGTAATATAATGGTAAAGTTTCTCTCTCCCAAGTCTCTCCGCGATTTTAACCGAGCCTATATTGCTGGAATGTTTGAGAATTTCCGGCAAGCTAAGTTTCTGAAATTTTTCATTCTGGGCATCATGGATAACCCTGTTTCTCACCGTGTAAGACCCGTTCTCGCAGTCAAACATATCCGTTTCTGTAACAAGACCTTCCTCAAGAGCGGCAGCGGCCACAAAGGGCTTGAAGACGGAACCCGGATCAAAACAATCGGTATCCGCCCTGTTTCTCCTGGCATCCGCGGGATATATGGAAAAGGCGTTAGGGTTGAATCTCGGTTCACTGGCCATCGCCAGGACCTCCCCTGTCCCGGGATCCATAACGATAACGGTCCCCCCCTTCGCGGCGGTACTTTCAATGGCCTTCTTCAGCTGAGATTCAACAATGTATTGAATCTTACTGTCG
>JAUXBI010000176.1 GCA_030619435.1 Syntrophaceae bacterium | reverse complement strand
TCATGTTTTTGAGTACCGACTGCCCAAAAATTGAGCACATAAAATGGCCTTGGGTAACCGATGTCGTGACACTTTTTACCCTTAACGCAGGGTCAACGATGTCGTGACACTTGTCAGGTATGCCTTAAGGCGTTTTTTTGTTAATATTTCTTTCGTTTTCTTTAAAAATAAATATGGGGTTTAGAGATGAAAACCAAGAGAAGCATCAGCAAGACATTTATGATTATTATGATTGTAATGGCTTATTTTCCGGTGGTGATTCTGGGGGGTATCGCAATACAGAAACAATATTCAGCCTTCGACAAGGAAAGCAGGCAACTGAAGGAAGAATATATTGAGGCACAGGAAATTATTGTCAAACACGAAGTTGAAAAGGCAATGAAAGACATTCAATATCGAAGACAGAACACAAGACTTCCTGAAAAAAAGCTGAAGAAAAAGATCCTCAAATGGCTTTCAGAAATAAGATTTCCAAACAGGGGCAATGAACCCGGTATTTTGTTTGTAAGATCTTATAAGGGAATACGATTAATGAGCGTCAGCACGCCTGAACTGATCGGAAAAGATACCTCGAAAATAACAGATCCAAATGGCATCAATACACATGAACAATTTATGAAAACAATCAAAAACCCTGGGGGGGGATATGTAGAATATTCATGGTACAATCCGGTTGTGAAGAAAGTCACTCCTAAAAGGACATTTATCAAGGGGATACCCGACTGGGAGTGGTATATCGGCGCGGGATTCTGGTTTGATGATATCAATTCTGTCATAGAGCAGAAGAGACTGGAATTAAAAAGCACAGTTAAAAACTATGTTGTAGCGATTGTTCTGACTATGCTTATCTTGTTCATGTTTACATATATGATCTTGCGGTATCTATCCGGGAAAATAGAAGAAAGTTTTGATGGTTTTTCTTCATTTTTTAAAGAAGCGGCAACACAGTCTGCAGAGATCGATCTCAAGAAGCTGCATTTTTCCGAGTTTGAGGACCTGGCTTCCTCTGCCAACAAGATGATATCTGACCGCAAAAAAGCCGAGGAGAAAATAAAACATCTGAATCGTGTACTGAGCGCCATCCGAAACGTCAACCAGCTTGTCGTAACGGAAAAGAACAGGGATCGTCTGATTCAGGGTGCCTGTGATAGCCTCACCGAGACCCGAGGCTATTACAATGCATGGATTGTTCTCCTGAATAAGTCCGGCAAATATGTAATGAGCGCGGAGAGCCGTCTGGGCAAAGATTTTCTACCTATGATTGAACTGCTGAAGAAGGATGAGCTTACCCTTTGCGGGGAAAAGGCTCTTTCGCAGACGGGTGTTGTTGTAACAGAGGATCCGGCGTCTACCTGTGCCGACTGTCCCCTCTCTGAAAAACATGCCGGCAGAAACGCGATGACCATCCGTCTGGAACACGGGGGAAAGATTTACGGACTCCTGTCCGTTTCCATCCCCGAAGAGTTTGCGCTGAGTGAAGAAGAGCAGGGCCTGTTTAAAGAGGTTGCTGGGGATATCGCTTTTGCGCTGTATGGAATGGAGCTGGAAGAGAACCGCAAACACGCCGAAGAACAGATCAGAAAGTCCCTCAGAGAGAAGGAGACCCTCCTCGCCGAGATCCACCACAGGGTCAAGAACAATATGCAGATAGTCACAAGCCTTCTCTCCCTCCAGTCTAAAGACATAAAAGATGAAAGAGCCCTTTCACTGATCAAAAATTGCGAGGACAGAATAAAGGCCATGTCCCTTGTCCATGAGAAACTCTACCTTTCAAAAGACCTCTCCAGGATTGACTTTCACAATTATATGGAAGACCTGTCAGCCCGTCTGTTTCAAGCCCACAGAGTGGATTCAAGAGTCGTAAGCTTCTCATCACACATAAAAGACGTCTCATTCAATATCGAAACAGCGATACCCCTGGGACTCATCATAAACGAGATTATCTCAAACGCCATAAAACACGCCTTCCCCGAAGGGAGAAAGGGAAACATTGCCGTAGAACTCACACAAAACAGAAAAGCAGAAGAATACACGCTGACCGTCACAGATGACGGCATCGGTTTTCCTGAAGAGATAGATTACAGAAACACGGAGACCTTCGGCCTGCAGCTGGTAGATATGCTTACCGAACAACTAGGCGGCACAATCAAACTTGACAGAAGCAAAGGTACAGCATTCAAGATCGTATTCAAGGAACGAAAGTACAAGAAGAGGATATAGGCGGGTTACGGGTTACGAGTTACGGGGGAATAGCGTAGCGCGGGGGCTCTGTCCCATACAGAAAAGGTGTTTCACAACGACAGAATAACGCAATAACGGGGACAACAAGGATAATAAAATGAAAATCGCCAGCAAGATAAGCCTTTCCTTTCTTATATTAACGGTTGTGTTCGCCTCCATATTCACATCTGTTTTCTACACCATTGCAAGGAACAGCCTTGAGGATGACATATACTCAAACCTGAATGTGGTTGCGCAATCAAGGGCGAACACTGTGGAGACATTTCTTGATTCAGGAAAAGAGTCTATCAGACAGCTTTCCAAGAGCGTTGCTATAGAAGACTTTCTTCTCGCATTCACGACGGGTGAAGCTTATCAGAAATTTAACCTTGTGGCACAGCGTTTGAAAAACACGGCAGGCGTCATGAAGTACACCTATGGCGTGTTCGTCCTGGACAGGAATGGAATCGTCGTGGCCTCGAGCGAACCGGTGGACATCGGAAAAGACAAAAGCGGTGATCCCTACTTTCTGGAGGGTAAAAAGAGCGCCTTCATCAAGGACGCCTATACATCACATACAAGGAAGGTGGATTCCATCGCGTTTTCCGCGCCCATTTATGATGAATCCAATACCAGACTGTTGGGAATGGTCGTTTCAAGGGTTCGCATGACAGCGATAGATGCGATACTGAAAAAGAGCACCGGACTCGGCGAAACGGGGGAGGTGTACCTGATAAACAGGAACGGCTATATGATAACCCCTTCACGTTTCATGAAAGACACCTTTCTGAAGCTGAAGGTGGACACGGAAAACTCAAGGGAAGCTCTGAAACACTTCACAGGCACGCATGAAAAACAGGTGAAGCATAAGTCTTCCATGTTTATCGATTACCGGGGAACCCCCGTCATTGGCGCGCATGCCATCATTCCGGAGATGCGCTGGTGCCTTCTGGCGGAGATTGACGAGACTGAAGCACTGGCGCCTCTGGAAAAACTTGCATCCATTTTCATGATAATATTTCTCCTCATACCTCTTGCGGCGTGGCCGGCAGGCAAATTTGTCGCGAAGATCATAACCGGACCGCTTCATAAACTGCATGAAGGAACCGAGATAATAGGCAATGGCAATCTGGGCTATAAAGTCGCCACGGACTCGCAGGATGAGATCGGTCAGCTCTCACGGGCCTTCGATAAAATGACGGAGCATTTAAAAGAAACTACCACATCAATAGACGATCTTAATAAAGAAATTGACGAGCGCAAGCGTACGGAGGAAGCGCTGCAGAAATCAGAAGGCCGTTTACAGGTCATACTGGATACCGTTCAAGCTGGAATTGTAACTATAAGAGAGAAAGACCATGTGATTGTTGACGCAAATCGGTGTGCTTTGGAAATGATCGGCGCCTCCAGAGAAGAGGCTGTCGGTAAAATATGCCATAATTATATATGTCCCGCGGAAGTGGGAAAATGTCCCATTACCGATCTTGGCCAGACAGTTGACAATTCCGAACGCGAGCTTCTCACGGCAGATGGTAAGTCTCTCACGATTCTCAAGACTGTAGTTCCTTTTGAAATTGCGGGGGAACAATATCTTATTGACAGTTTTGTCGATATCTCAAACCTCAAAGAGGCAGAGAATATGTTACAGGAGAGCGAGGAGCACTACAGGCAAATCATAGAAAGTGCATCTGATATAATTTACAGAACCGATGAAAATGGATATTTCACTTTTGGAAATCCCGTTGCCACAAGGACGATCGGATATTCCGAAGAGGAGTGGACCGGCAAACATTTTATTGAGCTA
>JAUXBI010000110.1 GCA_030619435.1 Syntrophaceae bacterium | reverse complement strand
GGCAGTATACAGGGGAAGGGGGTCTACGATATAGATAAGAAGGGGTGGTCCTTCGATCCATCGATGCAAGGGGTTGACGTGAGTACGTTGCTGAATACCCTGACCGAGCAGGGCGACATCTTTGCCGGGACTCTTTCGGGAAATCTGCACGCAGAGGGTACAGTGCCGGCCGGGAAGGAAGGGAAGCTCGGGGCACGAGGATCGGTGCTGCTTGCAAAGGGGGAGTGGAAGAATTTCAACCTGGTTGAGAGTGTTCTGGACAATCTCTTCGGCATAGAAGGTGTCGGCCGGTTTCTCAGTTATCAGGGCGGAGAGGTGGCCCGGCATGAATCGACGCGGTTTGATTCCCTGGATGGGACCTTTGAAATGGAGGATACCATCATACAGGTACAATCGCTGACTCTGAGGAATATCCAGACCAGTAAGGCAACCGACTCGGTGGCGATTTTGAAGGGCATAGTGGACAGAGCGTCCAAAACCCTTAACCTGAGAGGAGTGGTGATCCTGTCAGAACGGCATTCCCGGAAACTGGCGGAAAGAGCCGATATCCTGAGGGCGCTTCTGAACAATCAGGGACACATAGTATTGCCTATTACCCTGAAGGGATCGATTCAAAAACCTATTCCCTTCCTCGATACCGAATATGTGCTCAATACCCTCTCATCCTACTACATCCAGAAGGGCGCTCAAAAACTCTTGGAAAAACTCTTCTAGAACTGGGGTCAGGTCTTGCTACCCCTATTTCCTGGATTGTGCTATTCCTACGTCAAGAGTATAGCCCTGACCCCCTCTACTGAAATCAGAATGTAAATAGATGACACTCATTATAGCTCATAGAGGCGCGCGAAGTCTGGCGCCTGAAAACACGCTGGCAGCGGCCCGCAAGGCTTTGGAGGTCGGCGCCGATCTGTGGGAAACAGATGTGGTGGTAATGAGCGACGGCGAGCTGATACTTTTGCACGATGATTCCCTTGCCCGGACCACCAATGTTAAAGACCGTTTTCCAGACCGCGATCCGTGGCATTTTACGACATTTACCCTGGGTGAAATTCGTTCGCTGGATGCGGGTTCCTGGTTCGCGAAGGCCGATCCCTTCGGCCGGATCGCGGCGGGAGAGGTAACGCAGGAAGAGCTGTCGGCTTACCGGAATGAACAGATACCCACACTGAGCGAAGCCCTCCGCTTTACACAGGATACCTCTTTTTGTGTCAACCTGGAGCTGAAACGTCTTCCTCCTCCTATGGAGAATTTTCCCATGGTTGAACGGGTGCTGGCGATGATAGACGATACCGGGATAGAATATGGACGCGTTATTATCTCCTCCTTTAATCATGAATGGCTGCGTGAGATCCGGATTCTAAATCCCTCTATTGCGGTACAGGCCCTGATAGGTTATTCTGAAACCGATTCTCTGGACTGGGGAACCCTGGAATTTGAAACTTATAACGCCCGCAGCACGCTGATAGACGAAAAGCAGGTGGGTGCAATAACGGAAAAGGGGATATCTGTCAATCTCTTCACCGTGAATGAAGAAGATGAAATGCTGCGGTTCACGGAAGCGGGCGCGGCCGGTCTGATAACGGACTTTCCTCAGGGAGCGGTTCGGCTGCTGCAAAAAAAGGGTTCAAGGAGTCAAGGGTTCAAGGGGCCAAGTGAAGGGAAGAAAGACAATCTTTGAACCCTATTCTCTCGCTAAATGGGGGGAAGAACTTTATTGTTTGAGAAATAATTATGATCAAGACTGACGTAATCATTATCGGTGGCGGCTCCACGGGCTGTGGTATAGCGAGAGACTTGGCGCTGCGGGACATCCCTCATTGTCTGATTGAAAAGGGTGATTTTGCCGCCGGGGCGACTGGCGCGTGCCACGGACTGCTTCACAGTGGCGGCCGGTATGCGGTGAATGATCCCGAAGCGGCGGCTGAGTGCATATCCGAGAATATGATCCTGCGAAAAATAGGCGTAAAATGCGTGGAGCAGACAGGCGGATTGTTTGTGCGTCTTCCGGGTGATTCAAAGAGATTCCGGGATATGTTCCTGAAGAGTTGTGAGGAAACCGGTATCTCTACCGAAGTGCTTTCCCCGAGCAGGGCGCTTGATCTGGTTCCTAATCTCAACCCGTCTCTCGAAGAGGCAATAAAGGTGCCTGACTGTTCCATCGATCCCTTCAGGTTGTGCATGCTGAATATAATCTCGTCTCAGAAGAGAGGCGGAGAGATCCTGACCCATAACAGGGTGATAGATATCATCCGGGAACATGGCAGATGCGTCGGCGTAAAGGTGCAGGAGGAATCAACATCTGAAGTCAGGGAGATCAGGGGCAGGATTATCATAAATGCCGCAGGCGCGTGGGGGGACAAAATAGCGTCTCTGGCCGGAAGCGGTGTGCCGATGACCCTGTCCAAGGGGAGTATTATCATCACGAATCACAGGCTGACTAATATGGTGATAAACAGGCTGCGGCCTTCATCCGATGGAGATATCATTGTGCCCAATGAGGCGGTATGTCTCGCGGGCACTACATCCATAACAGTTAACGATCCTGATGAAAGCGAAGTTGATCCGGCCGAGGTGGATGTTATAGCGACTCAGGCACAGCTGATGCTCCCGGACTTTGGAAATACACGATTGATCAGGACCTACGCGGGTGTCCGGCCTTTGCTTAAGGCGGATGGCGGAGACGACAGGGAAATATCCAGAGGTTTCAGGATAATAGATCACGAAAACGGTATGTTAAGTATTATGGGAGGGAAACTTACTACTTACAGGCTTATGGCGGAAAAGATATCCGACAGAGTAGTAGAGATCCTCGGTCTTAAAACGAGGTGCCGGACAGCGGAGCTTCCCCTCGAGGGGCAGGAGGAATTGAGTGGGTATCCTCTCTCTAAACGTCTGAAAACCCTGGAAAACATTGTATGTGAATGTGAACTGGTAACGGCGGATGATGTGGAGAGGGTTGCCATGGAAATCGGCACCAGACGTATCGGGGACATCCAGCACAGAACGCGCCTGGGTATGGGGCCGTGTCAGGGAGGTTTTTGCACTTACCGGGCGCTGGGGATCATGCAGGAGACGGGGAAAATGACCCCGGAGGAATCCATGCAGGTTCTCAGGGAATTTCTGCAGAGAAGATTCAGGGGAATCAAACCGGCCCTGTGGGGTGATCAACTCCGGGAAGAACAGCTTGTTGAAAGTATATATCTCGGGATTCTGGGTATGGAGCAGGAGCAATGAGCGGCACGTACGATGTTGTGATCATAGGCGGGGGGATGTCGGGAATGATGGCGGCAATCGCGCTTACTGATATGGGCAGGAAGATCGCCGTGGTCTCGAGGGGCGATCCCGTCTGTTGTCTTTCCACGGGCTGCATAGATGTGCTCGCGAACGGCAATGATCCCCTGGAGGGTATCGGTTCGCTGCCGGACAATCACCCCTATCATCTGGTTGGAAAAGACGCTGTCAAGGCATCTCTTGAGATGTTCAAGGCTGTTATGTCGGAGGAGGGCGGGGCGTATGTGGGTGATGCGCACGCGAACAGAAGAATATTGACGCCCCTGGGCAGGCACAAGGTTACATGTCTTGTACCCGGGACAATGGAGTTTGCCGATTTCCATTCCGATGAATATATCCACGTAATATCGTTTAATAAGATGAAAGACTTCTACCCGAATTACATTACATCAAATTACAAAAATGCAGGATGTTCCATATTTGACGCGGGTATCTCCACCACGATAGGTATCGCGGAACGGTTTGAGAACAGACAGTTTCTTGAAGGATTTATATCGTGGTTAAAGGGTCTCGATATCCCGGAGGGAAGAATAGCCATACCGGCGGTGCTTGGCATGCATTTCGCTGTGGATGTGTGTAATGAAATATCGGTCGAACTCGGTAGAAATGTTTTTGAAATACCTACCCTGCCACCCTCAATGCCGGGCCTGAGATTGTTTGGCGCCCTGAAAAATGCCCTGCTGAAAAGGGGGGTCGATCTATACTGGGGGAAAGAAATATACAGTGTTGAAAAGTCGGGCAGCCAGATTGAGGCAGTTACACTTGCCGGCGCCGGGAGATCCGCGCGTGTGCAGGGAAACGCATTCATACTGGCCACGGGTTCATTTGTAAGCGGCGGGCTTCACGCGTCGATGGACACCGCCAGAGAGACGGTATTTGATCTGCCTGTATATCTCCCGGGGAAGAGGAAATCATGGTTCAACGACGACTTCTTTGCTCCGGGACACGCGATAGAAAAGTCCGGTATATGTGTGGATCAATCCTTCAGACCTGTTGATACAGAGATTGATAACCTCTTTGTGTGCGGAAGTATATTAGCCTTTTCGGAAGTGATGAAATACAGCTGTGGCCACGGTATCGCCATAGCCACGGGCGTGGCGGCCGCGAATGTGTGTGGAGAACCGGTATAGTGGAATTTGATTTTCAACATTGTATAAGATGTACCATCTGTGTGGCAAATTGCCCTGTATCCCGGGTAAACCCGGAGTTCCCCGGCCCTAAACAGGCAGGCCCGGATGCGGAGCGTTTCCGCTCGGACGATGAAACGTCCATAGACAAATGGATAAGACTCTGCAACCAGTGTAAACGATGTGAAGTGGCCTGCCCTTACGGTGTCAACCCGGCCGAGATCATACTCAGGGAACAGGTACGATATGGGGGGAAACATTTCAGGCCCCTCGCGTCCCGCGTATTTGCCAATAACTACTGGCTTGGGGCTGTAAGCTCTGTAATTGCCCCTGTAGTCAACAGCCTGTCCCCGATGAAGTTCATAAAGAGACTATTGAATGTATTCGGGATATCCACATATCTTCCATTCCCCCGGTTCCATGTTCATACCCTGAGCAGAAGTTGGAGATGGAAGGGCCGCCGGAGAAGCCAGAAGAAGGTGGTGTTTTTCTACGGCTGTTTTCTGAACTACAATCGCCCCGATCTGGGAAGAAATATAAGGGATTTCCTTGCGTCTCTCGGACTTCGGGTAATCATGCCGGGGCAGGTGTGCTGCGGGCTACCCGCCCTGGGTAATGGAGACATAGAAACCGCCAGGAAATTCGCGAGGAAAAATGCACGCATTCTTGCCGGTTACATAGACAGGGGATACGATGTGATATACAGCTGTACATCATGCGGTCTGGCGCTCACGCAGGACTATCCTGGTATACTGGATGTGCCCGACGGTAAAAAAGTATCTGAAAACTCCTATAATCTGCACGAATATGTGCTTAAACTTATGGAAGAGCATTATATAGAGCCGGTCTTTGAATCTTTCCACCGAAAAGTAGCATATCACATACCCTGTCACCTGAGGGCATTGGGCATCGGGTATCCGGCTGCAAAACTTTTTGAAAAAATCCCCGGTCTTGAGACTCATATTCTTGAGGATAATTGTTGCGGACTTTCCGGAAGCTACGGTTTTAAAAGGAGTAATGAAGAGACCGCAGTAAAGCTGGGCATCATTGCGGGACATGCGATAAAAGATGTTGATCCGGATATGCTGGTGTCTGACTGCGGGGCGTGCAGGATGCAGCTGGCACATTTTTCGGGCATTTCCGCTGTTGACCCTTCGGAGATACTCATTAAATCCTTGAAGAGGGAAACCCAATGACCGTTCAGGGTAACTCTTCTATGTCGGAACATTTCAATGGAGGGCGATGTGGGATTCGAACCCACGACCTTTGGCTCCGGAGGCCAGCGCTCTATCCAGCTGAGCTAATCGCCCTTATTAAGTCAGCAAGCATAAATAACTCATACACCTTGACGGCGCAATCTGTACAACTTATTTATTCTTGATTCCTGTGAACACCGCACACTATTCCAATGTGGAGTTATTTTCAAATTATTTCTTGGAAAGTTCCTTTGTAATACGCATAACGTGACGGCTTTTGTTCATACTGTAAAAATGCAGACCGGACGCGTCATTTTTCAGAAGGTCTTCACTCTGGCGGATGGCATGTTCTATGCCGTACTTTTCAACCTCCTCGCTACTGTCGCTCACTCGCGATAAT
>JAUXBI010000097.1 GCA_030619435.1 Syntrophaceae bacterium | reverse complement strand
GTGGTGGCTTCGTAAAAGAGCTGAGCGTCCTTTTTTGACAGTAGCATGCGTATGGAAAATCTTTGACATTTAGTCATGTATAAAATATAAATTGTCGAAAAGTATGCTCATATTAGGGATTACTATGGATATACAGGATGTTTTTCAGCATTATGCAAATGACATGAGGGTGGTTGAAGACCTTATCAGGGAACATCAGAGTTCCTATGTACATCTTATTCCTGAGATTGCCGACCATATAATAGGAAGCGGCGGCAAGAGACTGAGGCCTCTTTTGCTTATAATATCGTCGGACCTGTGTGGTTACAGGGGAGACAGACGTTTCCCCCTGGCATCGGTAATAGAGTTCATACATACAGCGTCTCTCCTTCATGATGATGTGATAGATCATGCCGTGATCAGAAGGGGCAAACCTTCCGCGAACAGTATCTGGGGGAATTCCGCGAGCGTTCTTGTGGGAGATTATCTGTACTCAAGTTCCTTCGGTATGCTGGCCGAAGATGGAGACCAGACCGTCCAGAAACTCATTGCGGCCACTACCTCCTCCATGGCTGAGGGGGAAATAATCCAACTGGCGAAATGCGGCGATATCAATGCCACCGAAAAGGAATATTTCTCCGTTATTGAAAAAAAGACTGCTATCCTTATCTCCGCGGCATGCGCCATGGGCGCAATCCTGGCAAAGGCGCCGGAATCGGAAATTGAGGCATTGGCCAGGTTCGGAATGAGACTGGGGACGGCCTTTCAGTTAACCGATGACACGCTCGATTACGTGGCAAGAGAAGATGATTTCGGCAAGACCATAGGCATGGATCTTAAGGAAGGCAAGATAACACTTCCCCTTATCAGAACGTTTAAAAAATGTGAACCGGACGAGAAAAAGATTATAGAAAAAGCCGTGGAGAACGTGGGAGAAGATTCCATTAAAAAAGTTACATCCCTCATCGATAAATATGAAGGCATAAAATATTCCCTTGATAAGGCCGACATGCTTATTGAGGAAGGGAAGGTGTTTCTTGAGATATTTGAAGATTCGACGCCCAAAAAAGCTTTTCTTGCCATTTCGGATTATGTTGTTGAAAGAGAACTATAGGGATGGAAACTGGAGGCAGTACCTGTGCCGATTTATAAGTTTGAGGATAAAATTCCGAACGTATCGCAGGAGGCATTTGTTCATCCCGAGGCCGTCTTGATAGGTGATGTCTCCATAGAAAAACGATGTTTCATAGGACCGGGGGCGGTGATAAGGGCGGATGCAGGGACGGTAATTATACGAGAAGGCACAAACATTCAGGATAATGTGGTGATTCACGTGGAGACCGGTCCAGAGGCTATCATTGAGAAAAATGTAATAGTGGGGCATAGCTCAATTCTCCACGATGTTCATATCGGGCCGGGATGCGTCATAGGTATGGGCGCTATCCTCTTATACCGGGTTGTATGTGGGAATGGCGCTTTTGTGGGGGCTGGATCACTGGTTCCCAGCCTCATGCATATTCCCCCCGGCAAGCTTGCAGCAGGCAATCCCGCTAAGATCATCAAGGATGTAGCTCCCGACCAGGCTTCATCTGCCAGAGAGGGTGTACAGTTTTATATTGAGCTTGCCGACAGATATAAACATGCAATGCGGAAAATATGATGGTCAGGGGAATGCACATTTATCGTTGCAACCCCACATTCCTTAATTGAATTGGGGAACTAATCAGTATGGGGCAAATTCCAAAGGAGATCAGGATTTGTTTTGTGAAAAGACCTTTTACTATCGACTGATAGTGTCGACTTTTGGTGATGTGGGAATTGTGTGGGTACGCGAAGGAGAGCCCCCTCTGATTATTCGTGCAGTGTTTCCGCAGAACGGCATGTCAACCACCGACATGATCAAGAAGGATTTTCCAGATGCCGAAGAAGGCCTGCATAAGAATCTGGAGAAGACCTGTGACTCTATAAGTGCTTTCCTTGACGGGGCCTGCGTTAATTTTTCAATGAAATTTGTTGGGATAGATCGGTGCGGTGATTTCCAGCGGAGGGTATTGCTTGAAACAATGCGAATACCCCGGGGCAACGTAACTTCTTACAGCAGTCTGGCGAAGAGGATTTCCGCGCCGGGGGCCGCGAGGGCGGTTGGCTCAGCGCTTGCGGGAAATCCTTTCCCCATTATCATTCCATGTCACAGGGTGGTGAAATCCGATGGATATGTCGGACAATTTGGAGGCGGAACTGAGGTCAAGAAAGCCCTTTTGCGTTTGGAAGGTGTTGAAATAGATAACAGCGAAAGAATAGTTTCTCAAAGGATTAATTTCTGACAAGTTCGTAAAAAGTCAGTTTTCTTCGCTCAGAATCATTTTGGGGATGCTGTTATTGCCCGGCTAAATCCCGATAAATCGGGACTAAAACTCGTGCTTGCGCACTTCAAACAGTTAGATTTTCTTAACGCCGGCGCTACCAGCATCTTTTCCCCAAAATGCTTGGATTCGCTACGAAAAGACTTTTTGCGAATGCATCAAACATTAAACATCCAGAATTAAACATTTATCTTGATACCGCCATATTATCACGATGGATGATTTCATCGTACTGCTTATCCCCGAGCACTTGCTCAATTCTGGAAGTTTTGAGGCCCTTTATCCTGTCTATGTCCGAAGAACTGTAATTGACAAGTCCCTTGGCGATTGAGACACCGTCTTCATTTATGCATGTCACGGGGTCGCCCATGTGGAAATCACCCTCGACTCTTACAATGCCCGAAGGAAGGAGACTCCTGCCCTGATTTACAATGGCGTTTTCCGCTCCTCTGTCTATGCAGATTTTCCCCCTGGAGCGCAGGGTAAAAGCTATCCAGTACTTTTTGCTTTTCAGGTGCTGTTTCATAGGCAGGAACAGAGTGCCTGTCTCCCTGCCTGAGAGTATGTCGCCTAATATGCCGGTCTTCTTGCCATCGGCTATGATATAGGGGATGCCGGAAGCGGTCACCTTCCCGGCGGCGATCACCTTGCTTTTCATTCCGCCCATACCCACGGTGCCCGCCTCGGATGAAGCGGCCTTCTCTATTTCGGCGGTTATTTCCGTGACCAGGGGTATCAGCGTCGGGTTTTCAGTTTTCCTTGGATCCCTGTCGTACAGTCCTTCAGTGCTGGTGAGATTTATCAGGAGGTTGGCTTCCATGATATTCGCCATTATGGCGGCGAGATTGTCGTTGTCCCCGAACTTGATTTCATCCACAGAGACCGTGTCATTTTCGTTTATAATGGGTATAACGCCCCATTCCATAAGGGTTAAGAGGGTGTTGTGTGTATTAAGAAATCTCTGCCTGTCTGTGAGATCGCTCATGGTGAGCAATATCTGCGCGGTCACCAGTTCGTGCCTGCCAAAGGCATTTGAGTATACCCTCATCAGCCTTCCCTGTCCCACGGCCGCGGCCGCCTGTTTCTGGGGCAGACTCTTGAGACTTTCCTTGAAGCCCATCCTGTTCATGCCGGAGGCAATGGCTCCTGAAGAAACAATGACGAAACGAAATCCCTTTTTGGAATACTCGGATATTTCATCAACGAGATGTCCGATTATATCAAGATCAAGGCCGTTGTGTCCTGTCAGTACGCCGCTTCCTATCTTGACGAGTATCTTCTTCACACCTTTTAGTATACTGATTCTTTCTTCCGACATCCTGTTTCCTGTGCTCCCTCTTTGCTTTATTTGTTACCCGGAATGATCCTTTAACTTTTGGGTCCTTCTCCAGTTTAGTTGGAGAAAGGGGTCCAGGGATTCCAGGATTCAAGGGTTTGTTCCCTGATACACCTTTCACTTAACCCCTTGAACCCTCCTATAGATAACGCACTTATTTTGCCTTAATTAACTACAACTAATCGGGAGATGAGCCAACTTCCTTACTATTTCTTGCAGCAGTTCTTTTATTCCTTCCCCTGTGACGGCCGAGATGGGGAAGATGCGGATACCCCTTTCACTGAAAATGTCCACCTGTTCTTTCAGTCTTTCCCTTGTTGCTGTAATGTCGATCTTGTTTATGACGACTATCTGAGGCTTTGCTCGCACATCGCTGCTGAATGATTCCAGCTCGTTGTTTATGGTTTCAAAATCATCCCATGCGTTGGTGAAGGGATCTTTCGATATGTCTATGATATGAAGCAGTATGGATGTTCTTTCTATGTGGCGCAGAAATGTCGTGCCCAGCCCCGCACCGAGATGGGCGCCTTCTATAAGGCCGGGTATATCAGCTATGACAAAGGTCCTGTAATCCCCGATACTGACCACTCCCAGATTGGGTTTCAGCGTGGTAAAGGGATAGTCCGCTATCCTGGGTCTTGCCGCGGACACGCTTGATATAAGTGTTGACTTGCCCACATTCGGAAAGCCCACAGTTCCCACATCGGCGATAAGCTTTAGTTCAAGGCTGACAGTCCTTTCTTCTCCCGGAAGACCCTCCTGTGCGTAGCGGGGCGCCCTGTTTGTGGAGGTCTTGAACCTGGCGTTTCCTCTTCCTCCAATACCGCCTCTTGCTATAATTACCCTCTGACCATCTTCGATCATATCCGCCAGCAGTTCCCCCGTTTCCATATCCCTGATGACTGTACCCACGGGAACTATTATCTCCACATCGCTGCTGTTTCTGCCTGTCTTGTTGCTTCCCTCTCCCTGTCCTCCCCGCTTTGCCACGTGATGCTGGTTGAACTTCATGTCCAGCAGAGTTCTATGGCTGCGGGACGCGACCGTAATGATATCCCCCCCCTTGCCGCCGTCTCCTCCATTGGGACCTCCGCGGGGAACAAACTTCTCCCTCCTGAAGCTTACGCAACCCTGTCCGCCGTCACCGGATTTTATATATATCTTTGCTTCGTCAACAAATCTCATGGGAAATTCAATCAGCGATCGTCTGGAAATGAAAAAGGATCATTTCCGGGTGAGAACTAAAAAAGGTGTTAGCCTGCGGGCACTAACACCTTCTTTAAAATTATTACATCAATAGGGGACAAGATTCGCGAATTCAGGAGGCGTACACGCTTACCTTCTTTCTGTCTCTATCCTTCCTTTCGAACTTTACCGTCCCGTCAATCTTGGAAAAGAGGGTGTAATCCTTGCCCATTCCGACATTGTTCCCTGGATGTATCCTTGTCCCAAGCTGACGTATTATGATGGAACCGGCAGATACCAGCTGTCCGCCGTATGCTTTAACTCCGCGCCTCTGTGCCTGGCTGTCTCTTCCGTTGCGCGTACTCCCCTGGCCTTTTTTGTGAGCCATTTAACTTTCCTCCACTAAACAACAATTTCCTTGATCTTAAGGTTCGTCAGATCTTGCCGATGTCCTGTTTTCTTGCTGTATCCCTTTCTTCTCTTCATCTTGAATACAGTGATCTTGGGGCCCCTGATCTGTGAGATAATCTCGCCGACGACCTTTGCGCCTTCAACGAATGGTGTCCCTACCTTGACATCTTCATCTTTAGAAACCAGTAGCACTTCGTCGAAAGAAACGGTATCGCCTTTGTCGCCTTCAATTTTTTCAAAGTTCAGGACATCTCCTTCTGAAACCTTGTACTGTTTTCCTCCGGTTTTTATAACTGCGTACATAGTCTAAATCCTTATCGAGTTAAATTAGAATCGCTTATTATAAGAATATTGTGCCGTTTGTCAATATATAAATGTCAGTTTTTGAGTTTACGGAAACGATTAATATTTTCATGACAAATCCAGGGGAACAGATATACTAATACAGGTGCAAGATCAACAAATATATGAAGAGATGTTTACCCTTTTGTGCTATACGCAAGAAAGCAGTCTATTCTAATTAGCCCCCTTAAGTGTAAAGTTTTTGCAAAAATGGCGACAGAATCAAAAACAATCCGGTGGCTGACGGACAGATTTTAAATTACACAGAGAGACAGAGGAGGATTAAACATGCTTATTGGAAAGAGATGGCTGGTGTTATGCCTTATTGCTATGTCTGTAATGCTCGTGTCAGCAGGGTCTGCCTATGCCGGTAAGATAAAGAGTTTTTCAGCTGATCAGGTGACTCTTGCACCCAATGGTAAGATTGAAAACAGAGGGAAAATGTATGTGACTCCTAAGAAGATGCGTATGGAGATGCGCTCCCCGCAGGGCAAAGGCAATATGATAATAATTATGCGCAGGGACAACAATCTGTATTGGATGCTGAATCCAGGCGAAAAGAAATATTTTGAACGACCCTTAAATGAGAAAGAATGGGAAAAAATGGCCAAGGGAGCGATCAAATCAAAGACAGAGAAAGATCTGGGAACCGAAACGATCAACGGGTTTAAATGCCGCAAAAAGGCTGTTGAAATGGTTGTTGAAGTCATGGGATTTAAAACGAAGAGCCGTTCCGTGGTCTGGATTTCCAAGAAACTGGATATGCCTATTCGCACCAAGATGGAAGACGGGCGTGTTACCGAGTTGAGAAACATCAAGAAGGGACGCCAGTCCAAGAAGCTCTTCGAGGTTCCCGGCGGCTATAAAAAGGTTGGAAATATGATGGAGACCTTTTCCGGACCCGATAGGAGAGAAGAGGGGGAAAGCGGTGGTTTTTCTTTGCCGAAAGGACTTGGTGATAAGCTGAAGGGTCTCAAACTTCCCTTTGGTGACTGAAGTTGAGTTTCATATCAATCGATCAATGGTGAGCGCGCGGAAGACCGCAGACGAAACAGGCGAATAATATTAGGACTTTGAGCCTCTTTGGAAAGGGGTTGGTTTGTCTTATTGCACCGGTATTATCTCGAAATTCTCCCGGTGGAAGCCGTTGTCTGTTTCTACCAGGATTTTTCT
>JAUXBI010000093.1 GCA_030619435.1 Syntrophaceae bacterium | reverse complement strand
GGATGAGTGGTTGGAAAATCCGGCCGATATTGCCGCGGCTCTCGGCGTAGATGAAGAAGACCTGAACAAGCTTACCCCTGAAGAGCTGGAGAAATATTTTCTCGATCGCCTCAAAGACCAGACCGAGGCCCATCATGGTGGCAACAGGTGGATAGGCACCGGGGGTACCTCGCCCGTAGGACATTCCGGTTATCATCCCGGAGGGATGCGTGTTGGGGGCATTTCGCGAAATAAATCGGCCACAAAGGTAGCTCTTGATCGGCGTTACCGGGATTATTCCCAAGAAGGCCCTCTGACCCGTTCACAGATGGGAGAGGCCTTGAAAAGGCTCCGCAGGATGGTGCCTGCTGGTCCTATGGATGTGGTCAATGTACAGAAAACGATTTATCAAACCATGCGAAATGCCGGCGAGATAGAGATTATTTTTGACCGTCGCCTCGCGGACCGGCTGAAGGTTGTTCTGCTGATAGACAACGGCGGTTGGTCCATGGACCCCTATATCCCGTTAGTGCAGACGCTCTTTGATTACACGAGGAATCAGTTCAAGGACCTCAAGACCTATTTTTTCCATAACACCATTTACGACAAGATCTGGTCAGACGCGACCAGATACCGCAAGCCCGAATTTGTCACAGACTTCATAAAAAAAGATCCTGAAACGAGGATAGTTATCGTGGGCGATGCCAGCATGGCGCCCTACGAGCTGATGGCTGAGGGAGGATCCATCTATTTCGGAGGGAAAAACAGGAGAAGACCCAGCATTGAAAATCTCCAGTTTCTTTCTCAAACCTTTCGTCACTGCGTATGGCTTAATCCGCATTCCAGACACACATGGGCGAATACATGGACCACTGATATTATACAAAAGGTCTTCCCCATGTTTGAGCTTACCCTGGATGGGCTGGACGACGCGGTGAGCCATCTGATCTCGCGGAATTAGGTGTCTTCCATATCCTGAAAATACTCGGCGATATTTTCACAATGGTCGGAGATCCGTTCAAGGTTCATCAGTATCTCCACGAAAATTGGTCCTGCCTCCGCGTTGCAGAGCTTCTCGTAATACCGTTCGAGATGCCTTTCTCTGGCCTCTTTCACCTCAAGGTTGACCTCTTGTTCCCTCCGGATAATCTCTTTTATTATTTCCCTGTTATCCCTGTCAATCAGGGACACTGCGTCTTCGATATTCCTGGCTACCAGATCCTCTATTACCTTCAGATCCTCCCTCGCCGCCTCGGAGAAATCTATTTCTCTCCGATGTTTGCGTTCGGACAATTCAGAAATATTTACCGCGTGATCCGCGATCCGCTCTATATCATCCACCATCGAGGAGAACAGAAAGAGCCTCTTGAACATCTCAGGAGAAACAGGCCCCTTGGAGACCTTGTAAAGATAATCACCTATCTCTCTCTGCAGATTGTCAACCACAAGTTCAATATAGTTGATGTCATTCCTGTCTCTTTCCCTGAAATCCTGTATAAGACTGATAGTCCTGGTAAACATCTTCTGCGCGAGCATGATCTCTCTTTGCAGTTCCTTTCTTGCGCAATTAAGAGCGGTCTCCGTCTGTAACAGGAATCTTTCATCGAGAAATTCCGGCCACATGGATAAGGGCTCCCCTTTTCCAGGCATAATCCTCTCAATGAAACGGGAAAATGGCCCAAGGAAGGGGGTAAAAACAACAGCAAGGGCAAGATTGAAGAAAAAGTGCCCGTAGGCGATCTGCTGAGGTATATCCTGCGTTATACCCTCAAGGAAACGTATGAAAAAGGGCAGAATCGCCATAAAGAATACGACACCGAATAATTTGAAGAGGAAATGAGAGACAGCGCATCTCTTCCCATCGATGTTAGCAACTATGCCGGCAAAGAGAGCTGTTGCCGATGTGCCGAGATTTGCCCCGAGAATTATCGGAAGGGAACCATCTATGGTGACCAGACCATGTTGGGCAAGAATTGCGAGGGTGGCAATGGGAATGGCGGAAGATTGTATGATAGCCGTCAGGATAAAACCTATAAAGACACCTAAAAAAGGATTCCGGAGTTCCTGGAAGAAAGATACAAAGGCAGGGCTGGCCTTCAACGGTCCGGTCGCCTGAGACACAAGAAGCAGGCCAAAAAACATAAAGCCGAAAAAGAAAATAGCCTCCCCTGCAGATCGCCATTTCCCTCTTCCGCCAAGCCACACAGCACTGCCGATAATAATGAGGAGGGGTGATATGTCGGTAACCTTCCAGACAACCAGCTGAACGGTGAGAGCCGTCCCGATGTCAGAACCGAGGATGATGCCGAGCGAATGGTAAAAACTTATCAGACCGGCGCTGACCAGACCAACGGTCAGGGCGGTTGTTGCCGAACTGCTCTGGAATAGAATCGTCGAGATGATCCCGGTCGCTATCCCGTAAACCCGTTTCTTGACTGCAAGGCTGAAATACTCGCGTATTCTGATATTCGTAAAATTTTGCTGGACGGTTTGACTTAATCTTAGCATTCCGAACAGGAACAGGATAATACCGGTGGAGAAAATCATAACATTCTGGAACATACGCGGACCTCACGTGTGTTTGAAGTTACGGGATCACAATTACTTAGTATCTTGTAACACAATGATTTTCTGTTGGAAAGTTTTTATTGGATGGATAATACTTTTAAAGGATCTGATTAAGAAATATCTTGGTGCGTTCCTCGATAGGATTTTTAAAGAAGTGCTCGGGTGTTCCTTCCTCTATGATCGCCCCGTAATCCATGAATATGATCCTGTCCGCCACTTCCCGGGCAAAGCCCATCTCGTGTGTGACCACTATCATGGTTATTCCCTCCTTCGCCAGCTTTATCATGACCTCGAGAACTTCTCCTATCATCTCAGGATCCAATGCCGATGTGGGTTCATCGAAGAGCATTATCTTGGGTTTCATCGCCAGCGCCCTTGCGATGGCAACGCGCTGTTGTTGCCCTCCAGAGAGCTTCTCGGGATACTTGTCCGCCTTCTCAATAATACCCACCTTGTTGAGTAGCTCTCTGGATATTTCCGACGCCTCTTTTTTGGAGCGTTTGCGCACAACAACCTGGGCAAGGCTGATATTTTCCAAAACGGTCTTGTGGGGAAAGACATTGAAGGACTGAAAGACCATCCCTATCTCTTCGCGAACCTTGTTTATGTCTGTTTCGGGATCGCTGATATCAACACCATCAACAATGATGTGGCCCCGGTCTATCTTTTCAAGCTGGTTGATTGATCGCAGCAGTGTGCTCTTGCCTGAACCGCTCGGCCCGATAAGGACCAGCTTTTCACCGTCGCGGACATCCAGCGAGACATTGTCCAGCGCCTTCAGCTGCCCGAAGTATTTGTATACATTCCTCATCTCGACCATGACGGGACTTTTATCTGTTGGCACCTACTCTGTCCACCATGATGCTGATAAGTTTTGATAGAAAAAGTGTGATAATCAAATAAACGAGAGCGACCATCGTATAGGTTTCAAAATAATTGAAGGATTCGGCGGCAAACTCGCGCCCCCTTCTCAGGAGATCGGACACGGCAAGTATGGAAACCAGGGATGAATCCTTCAGGAGCGCCACAAATTCATTGCCGATGGGGGGAAGGATGGTCTTGATGGCCTGTGGCAGTATCACGTGACGCATGGCCTGCGCCGAAGTCATCCCCAGAGATCGGGCCGCTTCCATCTGTCCCTTGGGGATTGATTCGATGCCGGCACGGAAGATTTCCCCCATGTATGCCCCATAACAAACGGACATCGCGATTATCGCGCTGGCCATGGCTGGTACATTTATTATGCGTCCCAGGGCGAAGTAGATATAGAACAACTGGACAAGCAGGGGGATTCCCCGAATGACCTCCACATACAGCGACGCGATCCCGTTCAGGATTCTGTTCTTCGATATTCTTCCGAGACCGGTAAAGAGGCCTATTACCAGTGACACGATTATCGCTGCTATTGTAACCTGAAAGGTCACCAGGATCCCATCCGGAAGAAATTTTAAGATCTTCCAGTAGGGATCCGGGTTAAAGATTGTCAGATAGGCGACTATAGCGATAGCGCCTGTGAAGGCAACCCTCCACGCCGTAAACAACCCCACATCTTCTTTGCTGGGAATTGCGGCTCCATCGCCAACGTCTATAACTATCCTTTTTGGTTTGTCTGTGTCTGCTATCTTAGCCACTTCTCTTCCAACTGCTTGTCAATACCTTTTTTCTGTACGGCCTTGATACCCTTGTTGATTAGCTCAAGCAGCTTCTTGCTTTTCTTGTTTACCGCTATACCGTAGTATTCCGTTGTAAGGACATCTCCCACGATCTTGAACTTCTCTTTATATTCATCCTGCTGGAGCGCGTACTGCGCGGCCACCGGGGTATCGCAGACCACACCGTTGATGCGTCCCACGGCCATATCTTCAAATGCCAGGCCTATTTCGTCATAGCTTTTAAGTTCAACTCCCTTTGCTTTTTTGACTTCAAGCCCACCTGTCGTACCTATCTGGGCGCCTATCTTCTTTCCCTTCAGGTCCGAGATAAGAACAGCATTCGAAGTCTTCGGAACGATGAGTACCTGGCCGGCATTGATATAAGGAATAGAGAAATTCATCACTTTCTTACGTTCTTCGGTAATAGTGACAGAGGATATAATGGCATCATATTTGCCAGCTGCGATGCCCGCAAAGATCCCATCCCACGCGGTGTTTTTGAATTTCACTTTAAACCCTGCCTCTTTGGCTACCGCATTGAGAAAATCAATGTCGAAACCTACGATATCCTTGTCTGTGTTCACCATTTCCATCGGGGGCCATGTGGCATCCGTGGCAACGGTATAGACCTTCTCCGCCGCAAAGGCAGAGCCTCCGATAACCGGCATTGCAACAAATCCGGCGATCACCAGTAAAGCAATAATTATACGACTACTCTTCATATTCCCCTCCTTTTATAAAAGCTGATTGTTGTTGGCTGTAATTACTATTGAACTCTGGGTATTGTCAAGACAAAAAGCCCGGCTGTTTATTTTGTTTGCTTTTAAAAAACTCAAGCGATATAAGGCGGTTTTGCCTGAGAGGGGGCAAGTTATATGGTGAACTCATCGGGAAAAGCGCGAAGACTGGGTGCGTATTTTCTGCTCCTCGTCACCACATTTTTCTGGGGAACTACATTCGTAATAGTTAAACAGGCCGTGGAACAGGTCGGGGTATTCCTCTTTCTGTCACAGCGTTTCAGTCTGGCGTTTTTTATACTCCTTGTGATTTGTCTGTTTTCGAGACGGCCGTTCAGAAAAGAATACCTTGGAAGAGGCGCAGTCATCGGCACCCTGCTCTTTGGCGCGTTCGCGTTTCAGACCATGGCCCTTCTGTATACAACCGCCTCGAATACCGCATTTCTGACGGGCCTTAACGTCGTTCTTGTGCCGATAGCCGGAGCCATCCTCTTGAAGCAGTCAGTGAACCGCAGCGTGAAGCTGGGTGTAATTCTGGCTGCCGCGGGGCTTTATCTTCTTTGTACGAACGGCGGCTGGTCATTTAACAGGGGAGACATCCTTGCCATGACCTGCGCGGCATGCATCGCGCTGCACCTCATTTTCACCGGCAGATTCGCGCGCGCAAGCGATGTCTACTGGCTCACCACTATTCAGATAGGCGTAGTGGCTCTCTTCAGCACGCTGGTGGCAAAATTAGGGGGCAATGAAATTCTGGTCTGGCATCAGGAAATACTATGGGCGCTGGTTATCTGCGTCCTCTTCGCCACGATATTCGCTTTTCTGGTGCAGACCTCCATGCAGCGATTCACGAGCCCTACACACACTGCGCTGATCTTCTGCATGGAACCGGTGTTCGCGGCGCTATACGCGTACTGGGCGATCGGCGAAAGATTTGGCGTCAAAGGGCTTATCGGAGCCACCCTTATACTTACGGGCATGGTCATTTCCGAAATCTCTTTTCCGACCTACTTTTTCAGAAAAAGCCGCTCCGGAGAACTGGATTGATTCATTTCGTGATCTCATAGAGAATTATAGCGGCGGCAACCGACAGGTTCAGAGATTCCACGCCGCCCCTTCCAGGGATTGAAACAAGCTGGTCGGCATATTCTGTCAGTTCCTCCGACAATCCATCCGCTTCCTGCCCCAGCAGCACAATATTTTTGCCCCCCTTTTGCCATTCGTCCGGCGGAATGCCGCCTTGCGGAACCATCGCTATCATCCTGTATCCTGTCCTGTCCGCGAACTGACGTATCTGTCGGGGATCGACGGACTGATATATCTCTATTCCGAAAATAGTTCCGGCAGACGCCCTTATCGCCTTCGTATTGAAAGGATCTACACAGGAAGGACTCAGAATCAGCTGTTTTACATCAAACCAGGCGGCTGTACGCATAATAGTCCCCAGGTTTCCCGGATCGGATATCCTGTCAAGATACAACAGTGTATCGGAAGCCGTGCCTTCCAGATCCGGGAAGTGGCATTCCCCCCGGCGGCAGATCACCACTATGCCCTGCGGCGTCTTCTCCGTGGAGATCTCCTCCATTATACTGCCGGAACATCCGTAAACCGGAACATTCCCGGGAAGGATATCGGCAATCGATTCGAGGTGATCTTCATCAGCCACAACCTCCAGTATCGGATGACAGGTTGTTTTAAGAGCGGCTTCAAGCGCGTTAAAACCCTCGGCGATAAACACCCCTTCCTCCTCACGGGATTTTCTCCGATGCAATTTCCGGATCCATTTTCTGTGATTTCCCGACAGCTGTAAAATGTTCACCTTATAACCTCCTTTTTGCGCTTACCTGCTTCCCACACATGCACGTGAAATACTGTTCAGATATATATTGCCCACGCCCGTATTTCAACCCCGATCAGCAAAAAGCCAATACCCATCAACGAACATGGCCATAATTCAAAGATATTACTTGACATATTATCCTGAT
>JAUXBI010000199.1 GCA_030619435.1 Syntrophaceae bacterium | reverse complement strand
GTATTCAGGGCCGTCTGACCGCCTATCGTGGCGAGTACGGCCTGCGGCCGTTCCTTCTCCACTATCTTCTCGATGATATCCACCGTTATCGGCTCTATATATGTTCTGTCAGCCATTTCCGGGTCGGTCATTATGGTGGCCGGATTTGAGTTCAGCAAAACTACCTCGTAACCCTCTTCCGCCAGCGCTTTACAGGCCTGTGTGCCGGAATAATCGAACTCGCACGCCTGACCGATAACAATGGGACCTGAGCCGATAATCAGTATCTTCTTTAAATCAGTACGTTTAGGCATATTATTTGTGGTGGTTTACGGTTACCTGTTGTCGGTTGCCAGTCCACTTTTTTAACCGTAAACCGTGAACTGTAAACCATTTTTATTGTTAGGTTTCGCAAGCTCTACCCAACCTACGAGCCAACCGCTATCTCTTATATTCATTCTTCACGATCTTGTTATCATTTCCACAAAACGCCCGAAGAGATATCTTGCATCGTGTGGTCCCGGACCCGCCTCCGGATGAAACTGTACCGAAAATATGGGCAGTTCTTTGTGTCTGATACCCTCCAGAGTATTATCGTTGAGATTGACATGTGTTATCTCTATCGCCTCCCTGTCCAGAGAATCCATATCTACGCAAAAACTATGATTCTGAACGGTGATATCGATTTTACCAGTTTTCAGATCTTTTACCGGGTGATTTGAACCGTGATGACCGAACTTCAGCTTGAAGGTTTCCCCCCCCAGAGCGAGACTCAGGATTTGCTGGCCCAGGTAGATGCCAAACAGTGGAATATTTCCATTATCCACAAGCTTTCTTGTAGTTTCAATCGCATATTTCACCGCATCGGGATCACCGGGTCCGTTCGAAAGGAGAATCCCTTCCGGCTCATGAGCCATGATATCATCGATTGGAGTATTCGCGGGAAGGACCGTAATGTTACAACCCGCAGCGTAAAGCTGATTCAGAATACTTTGTTTCACGCCGAAATCCATGACAACGACCCGCGGGCCATCCTGCTCTTTAAAAGAATAGGGCCTGTCACAGGTCACGCTCGCTACCAGGTCCCGCCCCTCCAGTCCGGGTGATGCAACGGCTTTTGCGACAAGTGAGCCTGTATCATGATCCACCGTCGATATAACCGCCCTCATGGCGCCCCTGGTCCTGATATGCCGGGTCAGCGCTCTTGTATCTATACCCTGGATCCCTATGACACCGTTTTCTTCGAGATATGAACCAAGGTCTTTTTGTGATCGCCAGTTGCTCGTTATCCTGCTCAGTTCCCCTATAACAAACCCCTCAAGCCAGAGAGCCCTCGACTCCGAATCCTCTTCATTTATCCCGTAATTACCTATCAGGGGATAGGTCATTGCCACTATCTGTCCCTTGTAGGAGGGATCGGTCAGCACTTCCTGGTAACCGGTCATTCCTGTATTGAATATCACTTCTCCACAGCGCTCACCGGATGCACCAAATGATACACCTTCAAATATCCTTCCGTCTTCCAATGCAAGAAATGCTTTCATAGTTTCAAATTGCTCTCTTTACCTATTCATAACCTTTTTGCCCTCAACCCATTTCCCCCCGTCAAGATCAAGCAGGCCGAGGTCCGAAAGTTGTTTCCTTGAAACGGGGGAAGGTGCCTTACTCAAAGGACAATAGGCTCTCCGGTTCTTCGGAAAAACCATAACTTCACGAATAGATTCCGCTTTCAGTATCATGGCAATAACCCTGTCCATCCCCAGAGCAATGCCTCCGTGAGGCGGGGTTCCGTATTCGAGGGCCTTCAAGAAGAAACCGAATTTTTCAGCCACTTCGTCATCCGATAATTTTAAGGCCCTGAAAATCTTTCTCTGAAGACTTCTTTCGTGAATTCTGATACTGCCACCGCCGAGTTCTTCACCATTGACAACCAGATCATAGGCCCGGGATTTGAGTGCAAGAAGTTCTTCCCGGTTTTCCGGATCGAAATCTGTTCGGTCGGGTGCGGTAAAGGGGTGGTGATTCGATGTGATTCGCCTGCCTGTCAGAGAAAAGAGCGGAAACTCTGTAATCCAGGCGGGACAATATCTGTCTTCCCTGACAAGATCAAGTCTTTTTGCGAGGTGCAACCGCAGCTGTCCCAGAACAGATACGACTGCATCGTAAGAGGTATCCGCAATCAGTATAATAACGTCACCATCCTCAGCCTTAAACCGCTCGACAATTTTCCACCTCTCCCCCTCGTTGAAGAACTGAACTATATTGGATTCAAGCGCTCCTCCGGCTACCCTCATCCAGGTCATTCCTTTCGCACCGAAAGATGGAACAATCTTCTTCGCATATTCGTTTTGCAGTACATTTTTGCTCAGGCTGTCCGACTGTCCCCTGATATTTATTCCCTTTATCACACCTCCCCCGTCCAGAATCTTTCTGAAAATACCGTATGATGTCTCACTGAATATATCTGTAGCATCTGTGAAACGCAGTCCGAAGCGGGTATCGGGATGATCTGTTCCCATTGTATCCATCGCCTCGTGCCAGGTCATCCTCGGAAAGGGACGCTCAAGTGAAATGCCTCCGAGGGCAAACATGCGCTCGGTAAGTCTCTCAACCATTTCATATATAAATTCCTCATCTATAAAAGATGCCTCCATATCAAGCTGTGTAAATTCGGGTTGCCTGTTCGGACGGAGATCTTCGTCACGGAAACAACGCGCTATCTGAAAATATCGTTCAAGTCCGCTCACCATGAGGAGCTGCTTGAAAAGCTGCGGCGACTGGGGAAGCGCGTAGAACCTGCCCGGATGTACTCGACTGGGCACCAGATAATCCCTTGCTCCTTCAGGAGTGCTTTTTGTCAGTATCGGTGTTTCCACCTCAATAAAAGTCTCTTCATCCAGGTAGTCGCGAACGCATTTGATGATACGGTGTCGCATAATTATGTTGCTCTGCATACTGGGACGCCTGAGATCCAGGTAGCGGTACCGTAGTCTCACATCTTCGGCCACAGAGCCTGTTCCGTTTACGTCAGCACCGGCAACCATCGCCTTCTCCGATATGGGAAAGGGAAGCGACCTTGATCTGTTCAGTATTTCCAGTCCGGAAGCTGCTACCTCTATCTTGCCCGTCTCAATGTTGGGGTTTTCCGTATCATTCTTTCTCTCAATGACAGTGCCACTGATAAGAATACAGTATTCACTCTTTAATGCCGATGCCCGTTTGCATATATCGGCAGATGTATTTTCCGGGTTAAATACAACCTGTATGATACCGCTCCTGTCACGCAGATGAATGAAAAGAACTTCTCCATGATCACGGAGTGCGTCCACCCATCCGGCAAGTTCCACTTCCCGACCCACATCGGGGAGACCGTGCTTCCCGCAGTTTGTACGTTTAGTAAACCTCATCGTGTTTTTTCTCCTGCTTTTTGCCGCAATCCGCCGCAAATATCTCCTTGCTGAAGTTTTCAGGAACCTTCGTCGGATAATTCCCGGTAAAACATGCCGTGCATTGAAGATCTCCCCCGGGAACCACACTCAGCATTCCCTCAACCGATAAATATGCCAGCGAATCCGCTTCTATATGCCGGCATGTTTCTTCTACACTGTGAGACGCCGCAAT
>JAUXBI010000125.1 GCA_030619435.1 Syntrophaceae bacterium | reverse complement strand
TTCTGGGCAAGGCTATTCAGGTAAGGATTAACGCGGAGGATCCGAGAAACGACTTTATGCCGGAAGGTGGAAAGAGGGTGGAGGTATACCAGTCTCCAGGAGGTCCAGGTATAAGACTGGATGGCATAGTGTATCAGGGATACAGGATCCCAACTGAATATGATTCGCTCCTGGTGAAGATGACGGTTCGCGGGTACAACTGGGAACAGACCATACAGCGTCTCAAGAGGGCGTTGAATGACTTCCTTATTTGTGGTCCGGAAACGACGATACCATTTTATCTGGCGATCTGTGATGAACCTGATTTCCGGAAAGGTGAGTTTAATACATCTTATCTGGACACGCATGCTGAGGTATTTGACTACCCGGATAACAAGCGGGAGATTGCCAAACTCTCGCAGTTGATTGCGGATATTCATGCGAAGAAAATTAACCCCTACGCGTATTAGTAAGTTAGAAATTATTTTCCGCGTTTTTCCGCGGGGGATAATTTCGTTAACGCAGTTATCCCGCTTGTCGGGGCTAGGATTTGAAAGGACTTAAAGCGGTGCAGCAGACCATTAATGAAAGAATTACTCCCCGCGATTTGCGTGAGAAGGGAGTACGCCATGTACTCGACAAGATCAGGTCGGGAGATGGATATTACATAACCAATACAGAGAGGGATCTATCTCAATCCGACTTTAAAAATCGTATAATGCCGCACACGCAGATCCTGGTTTCCCGGGAGCGAAACGACTCGGGATATCTTTCTCTTGAGATAACGGGAGGGGCATCGGTTCATGTGGATATGCTGCGCAGGCAGATCAATCCCTTGGAAAAGCTGCAGATTCTCAGTTCGTTAATGCCTGATACGATGTTCCAGACTCTTTGCAGGGGGATCAATCTTTTCGGTTACAGGCCATATCCTGAAAATGTGATTCGTTTGACAGTCCGGAGTTTTGCCCGTTACGTACATCTCTGGAGGGTCTTTGATTTTCTTAATTATGTACCCAATATGACCGCAGTGTTTGAAGAGGTAAAAGATGCGGGTTGTATACTGGAGCCCTCGATATGTTTCTCAACGGGGCCGGAGCATACCGACGAATTTTATGTACAGAAGGTAAGGGAAATACTTGATGTTACCGGAGAGGATATAATCCTCTGTATAAAGAATCACGGTGGTCTTGGAACTGCCAAAAGGATTGGAGATCTGACGAAATCCATCTTGGACAGTTATCCGGATCTCATTATCCACTACCACGGCCATAACACGGACGGGAATGATGTGGGAAGGATTGTTGAAGCTGTGAGAAACGGGGCGAAAATTGTGGATGCGGCTGATCATGCCTTCACCGGCTTCTACGGGCCGCCCCCTATATTGACGGTCATCGATACGCTGAATGAATATGGACACAGTACGCTGGGTATAGACAGACAGTCGGTTATTGATACCTCGAATAAACTGCGTCCGGAGAGAGAACATTACAAGGATCTCGAATCTCAGTTTTTCGGATTTGATCCCACTGTTCAGACCCATAAATTGCCGGGTGGAGCGACGGGATCGAGTTTTGAACAGGCGGTCAAGGGTGATTTTCTGCACTTGATGCCTGAAATCCTCCAGAAAGAGTTGCCCCGTGTCCAGGCTGAGCTTGGGAATTGGTGGAGCGTAACACCGGGTTCACAGATCCTGTGGACCACGGCTGTCAATAATGTTCTTGGCGGTACGAGATATAAAGATGCGAATGATGACCTGAAAAATCTGATGTTGGGAAGATATGGAGAGCTCCCGTTCTATAAGCCGTCCGATGACATATATGAGGCGGTATTCGGACCGGATTGGAAGGAGCTAACGGAGAGGGAAAAGGGTTATCAGAAGGTAGAAGATATCGATCTGAATGTAGATAGAAGGGTGCTTGAACATCGCCTTGGGCGTGAGGCCACGGAAGATGAATTTGTGTTGTATCTGCAACATCCCAATGATGCGGTGAATTTCTTTAAATTCGAGGAGAAATATGGCAAGACATGGGTATTGCCTCCCGGTATGTGGTTTAAGAAGGGAGGATTCAATCTTGGAGAAAAGTTTGAATTTTCTGATGCCTATGGAAAACACCATATTATAGAAATAGGTCCGAAACGAAAAACAAAAACAGGAGACGCCGTTACCTATCTGACCATAAATCATCATCCCGAGCCCATACTGACAGAACTTGAACAGGAAGGCGGGGGGAAAGAAAGAAAGGCGATATTTTCAACTAAAGAGATAGAAAAGCTCGCGCAATCGGGAGATGTCAGGTCGCCCATAAAGGGGACGGTAAGTGAAGTTCCCGTTACAGAGGCGGAGGATGTTTCGGCAGGACAAATATTGATTGTCCTTGAAGCCATGAAAATGCTCAACAACATAATCTCTGAAATAAACGGGGTAATCTCTGACGTGTTGGTATCGCCCGGAGATGAGGTGGATGTGGGCGATCCTCTTATTGTAGTCGAAAAAAGAACCTGACAATCTTCAATCTTTTCTTGACATTTGAAACATCTGTGGTAGTTTCCTCAAGAGTATATTGTTATTAGGAGGATCGTTGTAATTTGCAGGCGCTTCAGGGTTCATTGAAGATTGGCTTTTGATGTCTTGGCGGCGCAGGAAAACCAGTAGGGTTTAGGAGGAGTTTTCCCGGGTATAAGTTTTTTCAGGGACCTCCATTGGAAATTGTGTGAAAGGATCCGAGGTGGGAAACAGATTTTATACCTTTCTTGCTGTTCCTCAGGGGAAGGGATCAATAAAGAAACTGAGTGTTTCATCCACATTTCTAGCGTTTATCTCCGTTGCAATAATAACCGTTTTATTGTCGCTTTGTTATCTTTCTTATAATTACATAAACACCAGATGCAAGATAGAAGAACTGGCCAGATTGGAGCAGGTAACCACTCTTCAAAAAGACCGCCTTGATTTTCTTGCAAGCAAGGTTGATGATTTTGAGAAAAAAATGATGCACCTTGCGCAGTTCGATAAAAAGATAAGGATTATGACAAATCTTGACGATAATCATAATAGCAGCCAGCTGCTGGGTGTTGGAGGACCGGTCCCCGAGGACGAGAGGACTGTTTCGTATGCGGCAGAAGTGGAATCCGCCCTCATTGATAGAATACATAGCAATATGGATAACCTGCTTAATGAAGCTACCCTTCAGGGGGACAGTTTTACAGAGCTACTCAATTTTCTTGGAAAGCAGAAATCAATACTTGCCTCTACACCCTCCATATGGCCTACGATAGGCTGGGTAACTTCAGAGTTTGGATACAGAGTTTCGCCTTTTACGGGAAAGAGAGAGCTTCATAGAGGTATCGACATAGCAACAGAGATTGGTAAAGAGATTGTGGCTCCTGCGGACGGTATTGTAGCCAGCGTATCTAAGCAAAGAGGTATGGGAAACATGGTTAAGATAAACCATGGAAGCGGTGTGGTAACGCTCTATGGACATCTGTTAAAAAAAGGCAGCATTAAGAAGGGACATAGGGTAAAAAGAGGAGATATAATCGGATATGTGGGTAATTCCGGGAGGAGTACCGGCCCTCATCTCCACTATGGTGTTTGTATAAATGGCGTTTACGTGAATCCACGGAGGCATCTTTTTTAATGCGGACGGGCTCTGTTCACTACCTGTCAGTTAGACTCTCCCGGTAATATTCCTTGCCGGGTTTTTTATGGTGTGATCATGTTGAATTATATATTGAAAAAAGTTATTGGAAGTAAAAATGACAGGGAAATAAAGCGCCTGACCGTTATCATGAAAGAGGTAAACGAACAGGAATCTTTGATGGAAAGCTTGACCGACTCGGAGCTCAGGGCGAAGACACCATATTTCAAGGGCAAACTTGCTGAAGGAGCTTCTCTTGATGATCTTCTTGTAGAGGCTTTTGCCGTTGTCAGGGAAGTTTCGAAGAGAACTCTGGAAATGAGGCCGTTTGATGCCCAGATCATAGGTGGTGTCGTTCTGCATGAAGGTAAGATTGCGGAGATGAAGACCGGTGAGGGAAAGACCCTGGCTTCGACCATGCCCATTTATCTGAACGCGTTAACCGGCAGGGGTGTGCATCTGATCACTGTGAATGACTATCTGGCAAATAGAGATGCAAACTGGATGAAGCCCATCTATGAATTTCTCGGTCTTTCTGTAGGGGTGATTGTTCATGGAATAGACGATACCGAAAGACGCAACGCATACAACTGCGATGTAACGTATGGCACAAACAACGAGTTTGGATTCGACTATCTGCGTGACAATATGAGCTTCCAGCTTGAGAATTATGTCCAGAGAGAGTTTCATTATGCGATAGTTGATGAAGTGGACAGTATTCTTATAGATGAGGCGAGAACACCTCTTATTATCTCCGGGCCGTCTGAAGAATCTACAGACAAATATTACAGGGTTAATCAGATTATTCCACGACTGAAGAAGGATCATGATTATACGATAGACGAAAAGAGCAGAACGGTTGTCTTGACGGAAGAAGGTGTGGCCAAATCTGAAAAACTGCTGAATGTACAAAATCTGTATGAACCTAAAAATATGGAGACCCTTCACCATGTAAACCAGGCGTTAAAGGCGCATACACTGTTCAGGAAAGATATTGATTATCTTGTAAAGGACGGTCAGGTTGTTATCGTGGACGAATTTACAGGGAGGGTAATGCCCGGCAGGAGGTACAGCGACGGTCTCCATCAGGCGCTTGAGGCGAAGGAAAAGGTCAAGATAGAAAGAGAAAATCAGACACTGGCCTCGGTTACATTCCAGAACTACTTCAGGATGTATGAAAAATTGTCCGGAATGACTGGAACAGCGGATACAGAAGCTATAGAGTTCAAAAAGATATACAGTCTCGATGTGGTTGTTATACCCACAAATATGCCGATGATAAGGACTGACAACACCGATGTTATCTATAAAACGGAAGAGGAAAAGTTTAGGGCCGCCGTTGAAGAGATAAAGGAGTTGCATGACCATAATCGGCCGGTTCTGGTAGGGACAATCTCCATTGAAAAGTCTGAACTTCTCAGTAAATATCTCTCAAAAAGAGGGGTTAAGCACAATATCCTGAATGCCAAGAATCATGAGAGGGAAGCGGAGATAATAGCTCAGGCCGGGCAGCCTGCGGCCGTTACGATATCTACTAATATGGCGGGGAGAGGGACCGACATAAAACTGGGCGAGGGCGTGGCTGATCTTGGTGGTCTTCATATATTAGGCACGGAGCGTCATGAAAGCAGACGTATAGACAATCAGTTAAGAGGAAGATCGGGGAGACAGGGAGACAAAGGGTCATCACGGTTCTATCTATCACTTGAGGATGATCTCCTCAGGATATTCGGCGCTGAGAGAATATCATCCGTTATGGACAGGATCGGCGTTGAAGAGGGGCAGCCAATTGAGCACAATCTTATCAGCAAGGCAATTGAAG
>JAUXBI010000137.1 GCA_030619435.1 Syntrophaceae bacterium | reverse complement strand
TATGGGGCAGTTATTTTACGACGATTACCGGCGGAGAGCCTTTCATGTGGAGAGACGGTGACAGAACCATATACGACATGTTCGCGAAACACAAGAATCAATATTTTATGGTCTATACAAACGGAACTTTTCTTAATAAGGAGAATGTCAGAAAGCTGGCTGATGCGGGCAATGTGGCGCCGGCAATTTCAGTTGAAGGATTCGAAAAGGAGACAGATGCAAGAAGAGGTAAAGGTGTATACGAAAAGGTCTTGCAGGCATTTGCGAATCTCCGTGAAGTGGGCAATCCCTTCGGCATATCAGTTACCCCGACAAGGCAAAATGCTGAATTAGTTATGTCCGATGAATTTGTTGGTTTTTATTTCGGGGAACAAAAGGCTCTTTTTGGTTGGGCGTTTCAATATATGCCTGTTGGCAGGGACATTGATTTTGATATCATGGTTACACCGGAGCAGCGTCTGGACATGTACAGAAGATCGAAACACATATTGGAGGAAAAGGGTTACTCATATGTAGATTTCTGGAATAACGGATATTTGAGCAATGGCTGTATTGCCGGAGGTAGAAAAGGAGGGTTTCTTTACATCAACTGGGATGGTAATGTGGCACCCTGTGTTTTTGTCCCGTATTATACTGCAAATATTTACGATATCTACAAGAATGGTGGAGATCTCAGTACGGTGCGTAACTGTAAATTTTTTAGTGATATCAGAAACTGGCAAAAGAATTACGGTTATATGCAACATCGGGACAACGTGGGAAATCGCCTGATGCCGTGTCCTATTAGAGATCATCACAGCGACATGCTGAATATTCTCAGGGAAAATAATGTAAAACCGCTTGATTCTTATGCTGAAGAAGCGTTGAAAAGTGACCTTTATCATGAACAGCTTATAGAATATGATAAAAAACTTGCGGATGTTTTTGATCCTGTATGGGAATGTGATTTCGTTAATCATAAAATAGCTGATAAAGTAGCTTAAAATAGTTTTATGGATTATGGAAAAGCCCATTCCAGACTGGTCGATTTAGTACGATCGATGGCAAAAGTGAGGAGAAGATCTTATTTTGCCTACAGGGATGATTTCTGCACGACAAAATGGAGTTATCGAAAGGTATTTGATCTTGCAGTACGATTCTCTTCACTGTTAGAAGAATGTGGGGTTGACAAGGGGGACAGAGTTGTTATCCGGGGAGACAATACCCTTCCTCTTCTTGTTGCCTTTTTAGGTACCATAAATCGCGGTGCTGTTCTCGTGCCACTCGATGGTACAATTACACAAAACGAGGCAGATCGTATTATAGAAAAAGTTCAGGCAAGAGTTATTGTTTCCACAAGAGATAACAGACAATTTTCAGGCAATTACTCTTTCATCGAGCTGGAAACCCTGGAGGCAAAACTTGCTTCTTATCCTATTAAATTCATTGATAGCCCGGTAATATATGAGGATGACCTGGCGGAGATTGTGTTCACCTCAGGTACAATGTCAGAACCTAAAGGTGTAATGATCCGGCATAGCAATATTACCTCTCTTTTTCCTCCAATCATGGAAATCATTTCCAGCCTGCGACCGGCTATAAGAATACTGAGAAATATAAATTTCCTGGCCCTTCTTCCCCTCAGTCACCTTTATGGACAGATGGCAGAGATATTTGTTCCCCTGATGCTACAGGGGTCTGTAGTGTTTCCACAGAACCTGTCCTCCTCTTTCCTTCTGGAAACAATCAAAAAGGAAAAGATCATTGTTGCCGTGTGCGTGCCGAGAATTCTCGAGATAATGAGGCTACACATAATCAATGATATAAACCGTCGGGGCAGGGGAGAAGTCTTTTGGAAAAAATACGAACGTGCGGCAAACCGGCATTTTATCTTGCGGTTCCTGTACTTTTTCGGACTCCACTATAGTACAGGTTTGACATTTCTTGCCATGGTTGTTGGAGGCGCGAAACTTGATCCTGAAGTCTGTGAATTTTACAGGCGTCTGTCTTTTGCCGTGTATCAGGGTTACGGACTGACAGAGACATCGCCAATAGTAACCATTTTCAACCCGCTCAGAGATGAGAAAAGTTCCGTAGGGAAAACCGTAGGTGATCAACAAATCAGGATCGCCGATGATGGTGAAATATTGGTGAGAGGGCCAAATGTAAGTGAGGGTTATTTTGGAGATCAAGGGGGCGCAGAAACCGCGCTTCAAGATGGATGGCTTCATACCGGCGATATTGGTAACATAGATCAGGAAGGGAACCTCTACTTCCTTGGCAGGAAAAAAGATGTCATCGTTACATCTGATGGACTCAATATCTATCCCGAAGAAATAGAAGATGTGCTCAATTCACAGCCCGGTGTTAAGGACAGCGTTGTTACCGGAATAGAAAAAGACGGCAGAGAAGAGATCGCGGCAGTGCTCCTCACTGAACCGGGCATAACTTCCGGGGAAGATATCATCCAAAAGGCTAACCTTGCCCTTTCTCCATCAAAGAAGATCAGGCATTTTTATATCTGGCCCGAACGCGACTTCCCCCGTACCTCATCACTGAAAATCAAAAAGAGGGAAGTGTCTGAAAAGATCGCAAATATAGAAACAGAAGGGAGCACTCCGTCAAGAGGCAGCCTTCTTGATATTATTTCCAGGCTGGCCGGTGCCGCAGACATGGGCAGCGCCATTGATCCATCACTGAAAATAGGGCGAGACCTGGGTCTTTCCTCGCTGGATCGCTTGGAGCTTCTCCTTAATCTGGAAAATGAACACCAGATTTCGATCCGTGATTCTTTCCTCGATGAGGAAACCTCAATAGGAGACCTGAAAGACCTTCTCTACGGAAAGAAAGCCGGTGAAAGAAAAATTGCGATGCCCCGCTTCAGCAATAACCCTGTATTCACCTTTCTTCGTTCAGTCCTCCTGCATACAATCCTCTTTCCCCTTCTGAAAATTTTCTGCCGTTCTAAAGTGAAAGGGCTTGAAAACCTCCACGGACTGAACCCACCCGTAATATTTGTCGCCAATCACAGCAGTCATCTGGATACTCCCGTAATCCTGAGTGCTCTCCCTCATCGTTTCCGCAGCCGCATCTCTCCGGCAATGGGGATAGACTTCTTCAGGAAACATTTCCTGCCGGATGAAAAACATCCCTTTATGCGTTTGTTCCATTTTTGGGGATACATGGCTCTGGTGATATTTGTCCATGTATATCCATTTTCTCCTGCCTCGTTCCGCCGGAGCTTTGCCTATACAGGAGAACTCATTGAGAGAAATTATTGCCCCCTGATATTCCCAGAAGGGCACAGGACAAGAACAGGCAAAATGGGTTCATTTAAGGAAGGGATAGGCCATCTTGCCCTCGGTGCCAGGGTTCCTGTTGTGCCCATTTGTTTGAGGGGTACATTCAAACTCTTACCGTATGGTTCATCATTTCCAAAGCGGGGAGATGTGTCTGTGCATATCGGGAAGCCATATTCAGTCAATGGTGGTGAACCCAAAACGGTTGCAAGAAAGCTAAAAGAAATGGTTGAAGAACTATAGAAAATTTCGACCCAATAAAAATATGTAAGAAGATTGAAAAAATCTTTGAATGTACTGGGAAATACTAAACGAGTGTGATGCTCGAGTTATAAATATTGCACTTAACACGTGGTAATATTTTCCAGAAATCACCTTAATAATAAGGAGGAATAAATTATGGCAGAAAATCAGATGAAAAACCGTATTGTAGAGGAGTTGAAGAAGGCTAAAGATGTGGGACAGGTCACTGCAGAAAAGGTACATGACATTGTCAGAGAAGCGGTATCTACTACAGTGGCAGAAACCAGAGGGGGTGTTGAAGAACTTCGCCCTGTTGTTAAAAATGCTGTGGCAGCCGCTGCTGAGGGTCTTAAAGAAGTTGGAGCTGATACGGAAGAAACCGTGAAGGGGGCTGTAGAAGGCGCCATTGCCGGTGTCCGCAGCCAAAAGGACCAGGCAATAGAGGTTACCCGGGAAGAATTGAGAAAACTTAGAGAGAAACTCAGAGAAGAAGAGGCAAAATTGGCAGGGAGCGTCAGGGAAGGCTTGGAAGGTGCAAAAGATGCGGGGACTTCATTGTCGGAAGAGATCAGGGAACGTGTGGAAACCTCCGCAGCTGACATAAAACTGAAAAGTACGGAACTACTGGGTCTGACCGAAGAAACTGTCAAGGAGGCCGTCAAGCTGGCCATCAAATCCGGCAAGAATGTTAAAGAACCCGTGGCCCAGATTACCAGCGATGCCACTAAAAAAGCGCTGGATGAAGGTCGCCTGAGTGCGGAAAGGGTAAAAATGATAACCTACAAGGTTATTACTGCTGCAGTTGAGGCTGCCGAGGAAAGCGGTGAAAAGGTTAAAGATGTCGCCCATGCTGCCTTTGAAGGAACACAGAAAGGGATCACATCGGCAGTGGAATCTGTTGGAGATAAAGCAAAAACTTTTCTACGTGAAGATCTTGCCCGAACAAAGGAAGACCTTGAGGCAATCGATGAACTTTTCATAGAGACTGCCCGCAAAGTGGCAAGGTGTTCCGGAGATGTGGCAAAGGATGTATTGAATGAGCTTGCTGATCAGACAAAAAAAACGACCTCTGTTTTGGGAGAAAAGGCTCGCCGTGCTGCGGAAGCAGCCGCTGAAAGACTAAAGGAGACCGGGAAAGACGCCGCCAAGACAACTGCAGAAGCTGCCGGTAAGGCAGCCAAGATCACGGCTGAAGAGGCTAAAAAACTCGGAAAAAGATCTCTGGACGTGGCAAAAGGCGGTCTCTCGGGCATGTGGAAGGGGGCAAAAGAAGCCCTTAAAAAGGGAAAGGAGGAACAATAATGAAAAGAATAATCACAATAACACTGTTGGTATTCACTCTGGCTATTAGCTCTTTTGTACCTGTTGCTTTTGCTACGGAGCAGGCATATCAAAACAAGCAGGACAAAAGTGTTGAAAAGAACTGGCAACAGGCTCTCGAAATCCAGGTTGCCCTGGCAAAAACCAAGGTAGCTATGCTTTAGTCTCGTT
>JAUXBI010000071.1 GCA_030619435.1 Syntrophaceae bacterium | reverse complement strand
GGGAAGTGTTGGAAAGCTGGGTAAGATTTTGGGTCCGCGTGGTTTGATGCCCAATCCCAAAGTTGGGACTGTAACATTTGGTGTAAAAAACGCGGTCGAAGAACTTAAAGCGGGCAAAGTTGAGTTCAGGGTGGAAAAAGCGGGAATTGTTCACAGCCCTGTGGGGAAGATCTCATTCGGGTCAAGTAAGTTAGCGGAAAATATACTGGCATTGGTAGAATCCATAATGAAACTGAAGCCTGCATCCAGCAAGGGGACATATCTGAAAGCCATTTCTCTTTCCACCACCATGGGCCCGGGAGTTAAAATAGATCCATTGGATGTCAGAAATATCTTAAAAGCTGGGTAAAAAACAGATAAGAAGTCAGAGACAGCAGGTACAAGATGTTTAATCGAGTGTTGGGTCGGCCTGCCGAGACTATGTAGGAGTTTAAGCAGTAAATTTTCCTGTATAGCGGTCTGACTTTCAGATAGTCCTGATCGTCTTCGGGCGGCAGGATGTTTTGGAATTCAAGTGTTGAAAGGAGGCCATATATTGAATAGAAGTGCTAAGGAGCAGGTTGTCGCCAAGCTTCATAAGAAGCTTAAGGATGTAAAGCTGGCTATTCTTGCGGATTACAGCGGCATTAAGGTTAAGGATATTTCCGAGCTGAGGAATGAGTTGAGGAAGGTGGACAGCGAATTTAAGGTGGTAAAAAACAACCTCTTGAGTATCGCTCTGAAGGATACGGAATTCTCTCCGCTGGATGATCACCTCAAAGGTCCCAGGGCTCTAATGATGAACTTTGGAGATGTGGTTGAGCCGACCAGAATACTTGTCGAATTTGCCAAAAAGAATGACCGGCTTGAGATCGAAGCAGGCGTACTGGATGGTAAACTCTTAAACAGGGAGCAGATAGGAGATCTGGCCAAATTGCCGAGCAGGGATATCCTCCTCGGGAAATTCCTCTCTGTCCTGATTGGAATACAAACCCAGTTTGTCACGGTTTTGAGCGGGGTTCCCAGAGGACTTGTGCAGGTGCTTGAGGCACATAGAATGAAGAAAGAAGAAAATTAAACATACAGGAAAGGATGTAGCAAAAAATGGCAACAGCAAAAAAAATCACGAGAGAAGAAGTTATAAGTTTTATCGAAAATATGACGGTTCTTGAGCTATCGGAAATGGTCAAGGAACTGGAAGAAAAGTTTGGTGTTTCCGCAGCAGCTCCAGTGGCTGCCGCTGTGGCAGCCGGACCGGCCGCAGCAGCGCCGGCGGAGGAAAAAACTGATTTTGATGTTATACTCACAGGATTCGGCGATCAGAAGATCCAGGTCATCAAGGTTGCCAGGGCTGTAACGGGGTTAGGTCTTAAGGAGGCAAAAGATCTGGTTGAAGCTGCCCCCAAAGTCGTTAAAGAGGGTGTATCAAAGGACGAAGCTGAAGAGATAAAAGCCAAGCTGGAAGCAGTAGGCGGAAGTGTAGAAATTAAATAGAAGCCGCAGGTAGTTACCAAAAGTTAAAAAGGGATTCAAGATTATGAGTCCAGAAGCCAGAGATCAGAAAGAAATTAAATAGATTTTCTTCTATTCTGGCTTCTCTATTTTATGAAGGGTAAACCAGCATAAGGATCACTATGGGTACTTATAGAAAAAGTTTTGGCCGCATAAAGAAAACAATTGAGATGCCTGATCTTATAGAAATTCAGAGAAAGTCTTATGAAAAATTTCTCCAGGCTGATGTGAAACCTGAAGACAGGGGGAGCTTTGGTCTCCAGGGAGCCTTTCAGAGTGTCTTTCCCATTATGGATTTTGGCGGGAAGTGCTCCCTGGAATTTGTCAGCTATCAGATAGGGGGTCCCAGATATGATGTCAGGGAATGCACGCAAAAGAGCATGACCTATAATGCCCCTCTGAGAGTTGTGGTCAGGCTTATTGTGTTCGACAATAATGGACGGAGTGGCGAACAGAAGTTCATAAGAGATATAAAGGAGCAGGAGATATACTTTGGTGAAATTCCGTTGATGACCGATAAAGGTACTTTTAATATCAATGGTACCGAGAGGGTCATCGTAAGTCAGTTACATCGGTCGCCGGGCATATTTTTTGACCACGACAAGGGGAAGACCCATACGAGTGGGAAACTTATATATTCAGCGAGGGTTATCCCCATAAGGGGTTCCTGGCTTGATCTCGAGTTTGATCCGAAGGATATTCTCTACGCCAGGGTTGACAGGAGAAGGAAGATGCCGGTCACGGTACTCCTGAAAGCCATGGGATACTCTGTCGAGGAATTGATAGAGTATTTCTACAATATTGAAAAGGTTATTTTGAATGACGACCACCGCATATCTCTGGTGGTAGATGACAGTCTTATCGGTGAAAGGGTACCCGAAGATATTAAGGATAGTCAGACCGGTGAGGTAATTCTGAAGAAGGGAAGAAAGATTTCAAAGGCTTTTCTGAAAAAAATGGCAGATGCCGGGATGGAACTGATGGATCTGAACGAGAGTTACCTTGTGGGTCAAGCTCTTGCTTCAGACGTGGTGGATTCTGAGACCGGCGAAGTTCTTCTAAGGTGCAATGATGAATTGGATGAAGATGGTCTGGAGTTGTTGCGCGAAAGGAACATTACTGAAGTCAGATTTATTCAACTTGATGAGGAAGGGCTGAATTCCTATATCAGGAACACCCTGCTCATAGATAAAATTGAGACCGATGATGATGCCATTGTCGACATATACAGAAGATTAAGGCCAAGCAATCCTCCTTCACTTGAAACTGCCCGCAAATTTTTCAACAGTCTCTTTTTCGATCACAACAGCTATGATCTGTCTGATGTCGGGCGTGTTAAGATGAATTACAAGCTTCGCATGGATGTACCTTCAGATGTAACGGTTCTTCGCCGGGAGGATGTCATGAAGGCTGTGAAATACCTCGTCAATCTGAAGAATGGTATGAGTGAATACAGCGTTGATGATATAGATCATCTTGGAAACAGAAGGATAAGATCTGTTGGAGAGCTCATAGAGAATCAGTACAGGATTGGGCTGGTCAGGATGGAGCGTGCCATCAAGGAAAAGATGAGCCTTCTTGATATAGAAACCATGATGCCGCACGATCTTATAAATGCCAAGCCTGTTACCGCCGTGGTCAATGAGTTTTTCGGGAGCAGTCAGTTGTCTCAGTTTATGGATCAGACCAATCCTCTTTCTGAGATTACGCACAAGAGGAGGTTGTCAGCTCTCGGCCCCGGAGGCCTTACCCGTGAGAGGGCAGGCTTTGAGGTAAGAGATGTGCACAATACCCACTACGGGCGTGTGTGTCCGGTTGAAACGCCGGAAGGGCCCAATATCGGGCTGATCGTATCCCTCAGTGCCTATGCCCGGGTAAACGACTTCGGTTTTATAGAGACGCCTTACAGAGTTGTGGAAGATGGGAGAGTTCTTGACAAGATCCGGTATCTTACCGCGACAGAGGAAGAAGATTACATTATAACTCAAGCGAACGTGCCTATTGATTCAAAGGACAGGTTTATTGAAGATCTCATCACTGCGAGAAAGAGCGGAAACTACGTGACCGTAAGTCCGAAGGAGATAAACCTGATGGATGTGTCTCCCAGTCAGCTTGTTTCGGTTGCTACCGGACTTATCCCGTTTCTGGAACATGATGATGCCAATCGGGCACTGATGGGCTCCAATATGCAACGTCAGGCCGTCCCGCTGTTGAAACCGGAGGCCCCTCTTGTGGGGACCGGTATGGGGGCGATTGTTGCTCGGGATTCGGGTGCTGTCATTGTGGCAAGAGAATCCGGTGTAGTGGAAGATGTTGATGCAGCGAGGATTGTTATCAAACGTGATGCCATGGATGGGGATGAGTCCGATGTCGGCGTTGATATATATAATCTCATAAAGTATCAACGTTCGAACCAGAATACCTGTTTTAACCATAAACCTATTGTAGACAAGGGCAGCAGTGTAAAAAAGGGAGACATTATAGCTGATGGTCCGGCTACCGATAATGGTGAACTGGCACTGGGCAGGAATATTATGGTGGCCTTCATGCCATGGGGCGGATACAATTACGAAGATTCCATATTGATCAGCGAAAGGGTCGTAAAGGATGACATCTATACTTCCGTGCATATAGAAGAATTTGAAACAGTAGCCAGAGACACAAAGCTGGGCAAGGAAGAGATTACAAGAGATATTCCCAATATGGGAGAAGATGCCCTGAGGAATCTGGATGAAAGCGGTATTGTCAGGATGGGTGTCCCGGTCAAGGCGGGCGATATTCTTGTAGGAAAGGTTACACCCAAGGGCGAAACCCAGTTGTCACCTGAGGAAAAGCTTCTCCGTGCCATATTCGGAGAAAAGGCGGGTGATGTCAGAGATACGTCTCTCAGAATTCCGCCCGGCGTAGAAGGGATTGTTATAGATGCCAAGATATTTACCCGTAAAGGCGCTGAAAAAGACAGCAGATCACAGTCGATAGAAAGCGAAGCAATCGACAGTCTCCTCAATGACAGAGATGATGAAATCAGGATTATTAACGATAGTGTAAAGAAAAAAATTGCCGAATTACTCGCAGGGAAAGTTTCCGCTTCGAGGCTGGCTGATCCAAATGGCAGGAAGGCCTTCTTGAAAAAATCCGGAATCATTACCGGAGATGCGCTTGAGCTTATTCCATTCAGATTCTGGAAAGATATAACGCTGGATGATTACAAAGCCGAAGAGAAAATGAGGACCATATTGGCGGGTCTTGAAAAAAGGGTAGAAGATGTCGAAACGTTTTTCGCGGAGAAGATAGAAAGGGTAAAAACGGGCGATGAACTGCCACCCGGTGTGATAAAACTGGTAAAAGTGTATATTGCTATAAAGAGAAAGCTCTCCGTCGGTGACAAGATGGCGGGCAGGCACGGTAACAAGGGCGTACTGTCAAGGATACTTCCGGAGGCGGATATGCCTTTCTTTGAAGATGGGACACCTGTTGATATCGTTTTAAATCCTCTTGGTGTGCCTTCGCGTATGAATGTAGGACAGATTCTCGAGACGCACCTCGGTTGGGCGGCGAAAGGTCTGGGTGAGAAGATTCATGCCCTTGCGGAAAGAGTTGGTATGGATGTGGTGAAGAAAGATTTGAAAAAAGTATATTCCTCTCCTGAATTTGATGATTTTGTGGATGGAGCCACTGACGATGAAATCAGAAAATTCGTCCGCAGACTAAAAAGAGGGGTGCCTCTGGCCACTCCGGTTTTCGATGGGGCTAATGAAGGCGAAATAAAGGATATGTTGAAATCGGTGGGTCTTCCGGAAAGGGGACAGACGAAACTTTTCGACGGCCGGACGGGAGAGCCTTTCAAACAGAATATAACGGTGGGAATGATCTATATGCTAAAGCTCCACCATCTTGTCGATGATAAGATCCATGCGAGATCCATAGGACCATATTCTCTGGTTACACAGCAACCGCTTGGAGGAAAGGCACAGTTTGGCGGGCAGAGGCTGGGTGAAATGGAGGTATGGGCAATTGAGGCCTATGGAGCCGCCTATGCGTTGCAGGAATTTCTTACTGTCAAGTCGGACGATGTGGCGGGAAGAACGAGGATGTACGAGGCTATAGTAAAGGGAGAACATTCCCTGGAGCCCGGATTGCCGGAGTCCTTTAATGTGCTTGTCAAAGAATTGCAGGGCTTGGCTATTGATGTTGAATTAATAGAGAATGTGTAAACTGATTCCTTCACAGAGAATCTTAAAAACAAAGGGAGCTTTATCTAGTGGAAGATATCTATGGTTTTTTCGAGAAGCCTAAGGACCCTGTAAGATTTAGTGCCATCAAAGTGTCGCTGGCTTCGCCGGAGAATATAATCTCGTGGTCTCGGGGAGAAGTTAAAAAACCTGAAACTATAAATTACAGGACGTTTAAGCCCGAAAGAGAAGGGCTGTTCTGTGCAAAGATATTCGGGCCGGTCAAGGACTACGAGTGTCTCTGCGGTCGCTATAAGAGAATGAAACATCGCGGTATGGTGTGCGAGAAATGCGGAGTTGAAGTTATCCAATCGAAAGTTCGCAGGGAGAGAATGGGACATATAGTTCTGGCCGCACCTGTGGCGCATATCTGGTTTCTCAAGAGCCTGCCCAGCAGAATAGGAAATGTCCTGGATCTTACACTGAAGGAATTGGAGCGGGTCTTGTATTTTGAGTCGTGGATAGTTCTTGATCCGAAGGATACCCCTCTGAAAAAGCAAGAACTCCTTTCGGAAGATCAATATCTGGAAGTGCTGGGTGAATATGGCGATGATGCTTTTGAAGTAGGTATAGGTGCCGAAGCTGTCAGAAAACTTCTGGAGGAGATCAATCTGGAAGAACTGGATGGTGAACTCCGGGCCGAGCTTAAAGAAGCCACTTCGGTCACCAAAAAGACAAAACTCACAAAAAGGTTGAAGGTTGTTGAGGCATTGAAGAAATCGGGCAACAGGCCTGAATGGATGACCCTCACAGTGATTCCCGTAATTCCACCCGACCTGAGGCCACTGGTCCCGCTGGATGGTGGCCGTTTTGCCACATCCGACCTGAATGATCTATACAGAAGGGTCATAAACAGGAACAACCGATTGAAACGCCTGCTGGAGCTGAATGCCCCGGAGATTATTATAAGAAATGAAAAAAGAATGCTACAGGAAGCCGTTGATTGCCTGTTTGACAACGGCAGACGTGGTCGCGCGGTCACAGGCTCCAACAAAAGGCCTTTAAAATCTCTGTCGGACATGCTCAAGGGTAAGCAGGGAAGATTCAGACAGAATCTGCTCGGCAAGAGAGTCGACTATTCCGGAAGATCTGTGATTACGGTGGGCCCGGACCTGAGGTTGCATCAGTGCGGGCTTCCCAAAAAGATGGCGCTGGAATTGTTTAAGCCGTTTATCTATAACAGGCTTGAGGAAAAGGGATATGTGACGACCGTAAAAAGTGCAAAAAAAATGGTCGAGAAGGAAAGCTCGGAAGTATGGGATGCCCTGGATGAGGTTGTACGTGAGTATCCCGTGTTGCTTAACAGAGCTCCAACCCTGCACAGGCTCGGCATCCAGGCTTTCGAGCCAGTCCTCATTGAAGGGAAGGCCCTGCAGCTTCATCCCCTCGTTTGCGCGGCGTTCAATGCGGATTTTGATGGTGATCAGATGGCGGTGCATGTGCCGCTGTCGATAGAGGCGCAGGTGGAGGCAAGATGCCTCATGATGTCTACCAATAACATACTCTCTCCAGCCAATGGCAAGCCTATAATTGTTCCCAGTCAGGATATGGTTCTCGGTATATATTACATGACCAGGTCAAGGGAATACGCGCAGGGGGAAGGGATGATTTTTTCCGATCCCGGTGAGGTGAGAAGCGCATATGATTCTGAAGCGGTTGATCTTCATGCCCGGATAAAGGTCCGCATGAAAGATGGTCTGCTTGACACTGTCGTGGGCCGGATATTGCTCTATGAGATTATTCCCGACGGGATCCCCTTTGATTTTATTAATAAGGTTATGAATAAGAAAGAAATAGCCAACCTGATTGATTACGCTTACAGACATTCCGGGGCAAAAACGACGGTTATACTGGCGGATCGATTGAAAGACCTTGGCTATAAATATGCCACGATTTCCGGTCTGTCGATTGCCATAGACGATCTTGCCATCCCCGACAGCAAGGGTGATATTGTGGACAGGGCGCAGAAAGATGTCCTGGAGATACAGAAACAGTATATGGACGGCCTGATAACCGATGGTGAACGTTACAATAAGGTTATCGATATCTGGGCCCATGCAACTGAGAAGGTTGCAGGTGACATGTTGAGGGGTATTGGTACCGAGGAGATAAAGACCCCCGACGGGATGAAAAAGCAGGTTGAGAGCTTCAATTCAATTTATATGATGGCCGACTCAGGCGCCCGTGGCGGTGCGGCTCAGACGAGGCAGCTTGCCGGTATGAGGGGGCTGATGGCAAAACCGTCAGGGGAGATTATAGAGACACCTATTACCGCCAATTTC
>JAUXBI010000062.1 GCA_030619435.1 Syntrophaceae bacterium | reverse complement strand
TATTGAAGAGACGTTCTGATCCTTCCCTCGTCAGAAGTGTGCCGGTAAAACCTTTAACCGTTTCTTTATTGTCCCTTGCCTGTCTTAAAAAGCGAGTATATCTCCGCACATCTCCGCTTTTTGCGAAATCCACAAAGTACCTTCCTATAACATCCTCTTTTTTGTGCCCCAGTATTTTCTCCCAGGCGGGATTAATGTAACTGAATGCCCCGTCGGCATCCAATGTATAGATAATGTCCGGGGCGTTTTCTCCAAGGGACCTGAACCTTTCTTCACTGTCCTTGATCTGCTGGTAGGTCTTGGCATTGTTGATGCTGATTGCTATCTGGGGCGCAATCCCCATCAGGAGGTTTATATCACTCTGGCTGAATGTCCTGCGCGCCTTAAAGCTTTCCACCGCGAGAATCCCTTCGGACTTTCCTTCGTATATTATCGGGACGCAGATAAACGATTTTATTCCCAGCATTCTCATAAATTTGCGTGTCTTCGGTGTAACGTCCTTTTCGATTGCATCTATATTTTCTATAAGAACAGGCCTCTGTTCCTTGAACGCTACCACAAATGGTCCTAGAGAGTCTGCTTTATCAAGATGAAACGTTGTCTGTTTTACAAAATCTTCCAGCTCCGAGTTGTATCCATAACCCTTTGCATATACAAGGTGAAGCCTTTCTTCATCGGTAAGCATGATTGTTCCCCGGTCGAAGTCGAGGCGTCTCTGGAGGACATCCATAGTATGGGAAAGGAGTTGATCGGTATTCAGTATGCTGGATGTTCCTTGGCCTATCTCCTGGATAAGCATGGCGTTGTTGTAGCGGACATTGGTCTGTTCCAGAAGATTGCCAGCCACTTCGCTGTCGCTTTTGAGTTTTGAGTGAAGCTCTTCCTTTTCCAGATGTTCCGAATATGCAAAGACGCTTAACGTAAACAGAAAACATAACACCGCCAAGATTGTCCAGTAAAGGGTTGGCAACACGAAGAAGAGCCCGAGGCATGCTATGATGCTGAGAACACCCGTGTAATTGCGTATGCGCTTCCATGTGAATGAAGAAGTTTGTTTCCAGGTGATAATGTATGAACAGGTGTCTCCCCCTTTGTGCATGCATGTCGGGTGGTCAATATCGGCAAACTGGTTTGTGAACATCTTGGCCACTGCCTCAAATATTCCCATTCGGTTCTCACACTGGTAGGGTTTCTCAACAACGCCCCTTTTCGGGGTTACAGTTATTTCAATCCTGTTGTTGTCGAGGCGCCTTGTTTTGAGTGTACATGCACGACTTACCTGGTTGTATAATTTTTCCATCACCCCATATGCGGTTGCGGGAGTGATAAAACCGAGGGCGTATTGCTGCACTGGCAGACCTGCTTTGGAGAGGATGGAATAGTGTCCCGCTTCTCGCGCGATATTGGGATTGTCTGTCTTGCTGACGATGATCTCGAAAAAACGGTCAACCTGCTCCTGTGTAAGCCAGTGTCCCTCATCCTCCATCTGATAGGCGGTAATCCCCGCGTATTCCAGAATGGGGCCAGTGTCTATCCCGGGATATTGTTTGTTTATATGCTCTATATAGATCTTTATGATCCTTATGTTATAAAGCGGAGTATCGTTCATTTTGTTAGATACCTTTTAATAAGAAATTTGATAAGGAACCTGATCTTCGCCTTCAGTCTCCCCTTCAGGTAGTCCAGGAATTCTTTTCCATACTGCATATCCATGATAAACATTAGATACTGTTTCTCGTAGGATATGTCTTTGTTCTCCAAATACGAGTGAGGATATATCAGAAGAGGAATTTTTTCAACATCATATACCTCTGTAAGGCGGGTGACTGCGCTGGACAGTACGTCCCAGGGTAGGGATGCAGAATCGGTTATTATGATCTTGATACCATTCAGGAGTTCGGACAGATTCAGTCCCAGGTCTGACTGATTAACGACAAGTACGGCCTTCAGTTTTTGCGTGTGAATCAAGGAATATATCTTCATTCTTCGGATAAGGCCATGGCGTTTGTATGTTTCTTCCAGTGTTTCATCATCTGAATGTTCATATTCCGGACATAGAACATTTAGCAAAAGTCCTCCGGAATGGTTTCTGTAAAACTGCTCAAGCTCCCATGAGTCTGTGGCTGAGTATTCTCTCAACAACCACCCGTCGGGGAGTTGTCCCTGCGGATACGCTGTCGGATAATCTTTGTACGCGAAGAGATCCAGTGAACATGCCCGGGGGTTTCTGAGATGCCTTGCAAAATCTCCAAAGAATAGATCCATGAATCTGGTACTGGGACGGTAATAACATATCCAGTGGTCCATTTTGAAGGCCGGCAACCGGTAGAATCCCTCAAAATAGTGTATTATCTGTTTCAACAAGGGCAAGCCAGTATGCTTTCTGGTTCCCGGCACCGGTCTTGCGGCAAGATGATGAACCATCCATGAGCGTTCATACGCTTTTACCATGGAAACATGGCCGTATATCTGCCCGTTTTCCTGATAGGTCATATGGGCGGCAATTTCCGGGCTGTCTTGATAAAGTTTACGATAAGTTTCCTTAAGATCTTTTCTGTGGGGCTGGATAAGATTGTATTTCTTGGGATAAATGAAACCGGACTCAAAAAAGAACTTCCACAGAGCATCCATATTTATTTCATCTGAAACATGGACGTGCGGATCCACAACATTGCCCAGTATGTTGCTTAGCTTTCCATAAGTTGTGACATCCATATCCAGGATCACCAGGCCGCAGCGGAAAGCCCCTTTTTTTTCTTTTCGACGAAATACAACCTGGGCAATGCATGGCATTGCCAGTGTGCCGGAATAGTTAATGTTGAGCTTGTGGATAATCATGCCCGGAACCAGGACACATTCACCATCTCTCTCATGTACGGAAAATCCGGTAACGGAGATATCGTGCAGGTCACGTTGCACCCTTTCCTTGGAAAAGGGGTGTTCAAAGCTGATGCTGGACGACGGAGCCAGTTGTGTCCGGGGACTGCGTATCTTTCTACCTCTAAAACGCTTGAATTGTTCCGCCAGAGGGGCGACCACGATTTCTTTCACGGACATGTTGCCTGTTTGGTGAATAAACCGGCAAGAGCCAGAAAAGATGATTTTTTGATCCCGGTATAAATTGACGATAAGCGGTTCATCCGGATTCAGCCAGTGAAAAGACCCGCCAAAATCAGGTGTAACCCTGATACGGAAAGAAAGGAAGCTGAAATCCAACAGACTACCGCTGGCTAAAAACCCGCTTTGATGGAGTTCAGCGGTAACTTCATGACATGTGTATCGCCTGGCCTGCCGTTTTCGAAGGACATAACTGGTATCAGGTATATGAATCGTAAAACGATCTTTGTTGACATTTAACAGCTTTGCCGGCACTAATATTGCCGACAAGCCGTCGTCAATTACCAAATTCAGGAAACGATGGTGTTCAAAACTTGTTGTGTTTTTCTTAGACCATTGACATGTTATCGTTTTCCCCGTGCATGGTTCCGGGTGCGCGCTTACAAAGATATCCTCCTCATACCCGGGATCCTTGAGGTGCACCCATACCTGCCCACCAGTAAAATGGATGTAATTTATGGTGTTTATAAGCTTTTTTTGATTTATTCTGTTGGCGGATTTGGGAGGTCGGGTCAGATCCTGATGCTTGAGCAGGTACGGTGGAAAAATAGACTTTTCCCCTGAGGATTCGATTATCTCCCTGGTATCAGCGAATGGACCCTTTTTTGTGAGCATTCTGTCTAGCCTCGTCTGTTTTCCGCCTTTTGTAGCAGGTGGTGGAAAAACCGAGTCTGTACGTTCAGTTCATATACCTCTGATTTCTGCTTCAGTTTCTCAATCAGTTGGTATTAACATTGGCAAGGCCTTCACACAGGATGTTAGCCGATTGACTGTCTCTGCCGGATATTATTTGCTTTTCTGACGTAAAACCGTGTCCATCCGGAATAGTCTCCCGGTATCGGAACAAGGCGGACTCGATTCTGCAAGGATGTTAAGCGTCTAATTTACGGATTCTTTCATTTTTTTGGAACATTTGAAGGTGACTTCCCTGCGGGCATCCAACATCAGCGCCTCACCCGTTTGAGGGTTTCGTCCCTTCCTGGGATTTTTCGAGTTGACCGACCACTTTCCGAATCCGGATATGAGGACATCATTCCCCTGTTCCAACTTCTCTTTCATCAGTTCAAACATGTTTTCTACTGCCCTGCCGCACTTCTCTTTCGGAAGATCGGTGTTGGAATGCAGGATTTTTACCAGCTCTGCTTTTGTAATAGTCATAACTGTTACACCTTTCTGTTTTTCTTATTTCAAAGTGGTTCTTCCATTCCTGCCTGAGGGGTCAGGAAGGAATGGTACGATTCTGTTTTGCTATGCTTGCAGTACCCTGCCGATAGTCATTACTTCAGCTTCTTTTGTTCCTTCGTAAAGTTCGAGTATCTTGGCGTCTCTGTACCACTTTTGTACCTTGTATTCTTCGATATACCCGTAACCTCCGTGTATTTCAACCGCGGCGTTGGCGCAGAATACGGCAGTTTCCCCACCGTAATATTTGGCCATTGCCCCTATATGATAATCGGGGTTTCCCGAATCGACTGACCACGCGGCCTTGTAGACCAGATTTCTCAGAGCCTCTATCCTGACAGCCATTTTTGTCAATTTCTGCATGGTGATCTGGAAAGCGCCAAGAGGTTTGCCGAAAGCGGTTCTTTCTTTTGCGTATTTCACGGCTTCATCCAGACATCCCTGAGAAAGTCCAAGTGCCTGAGCAGATACCAGTATTCGCGTTATATCAAAGAAATGCATCAATTGGTAGAACCCTTTTCCCTCTTCGCCGATCAGATTTTCCTGCGGTACCCTGACATCTTCCAATGAGATCTCTGCGGTATCACTTGCCCGGATTCCCATCTTTCCGTGGATCTTGGTCCTTGTAACACCGGGTGCGTCAGCCGGCACAATGATCTGGCTGAATTTGTGATGTGTTTTGGCATCAGGGTTTGTTATACACTGGCATACCATCCAGTTACAGACGGTTCCATTTGTTATGAACATCTTACTTCCATTGATTATGTAATCATCTCCGTCCTTCACAGCCCTTGTTCCATATCCGGCTACATCTGTTCCCGCGTTTGGTTCTGTAAATGCGCCCGCGCTAACCTGCTCACCGCTGCACACAGGGGGCAGATATTTTTTCTTCTGTTCTTCTGTGCCGAAATAGTAGACTGCTTCGCATCCAAATCCGGCCGCTGTTATGTTGAGACCTATGCCCATGTCAACTCTGGAAATTTGCTCCGTTACCAGGGCATTGCCAAGAATTCCAACACCTGATCCGCCATATTCTTCCGGAACCCACGCACAGACAAGGCCATTCTCCGCACCCTTTTTCCGAAGTTCGGGTGTATATTTTTCTTCCCTGTCACATTCTTCAGAGACGGGGGCTATCTCCGTCTGGGCGAACCTGTAGGACATATCCTGCAACATCTGCATTTCTTCCGGTAGTTTAAAATCCATGTTTTCCCTCCCCGTGTTTGTCGCATGTCGCTTAGCAGTAGCGCCAACCATCCATGTTGTTATGGTGTGTACAGATTTTGTAAATACTTAGTATAGGGTTTTCATATATTTTTAACGGTTTCTTGTCAATATAATATCAAGCTTGACAATCTATTCCCATTCCCTATCAATCCTCTCGGGAGGCGATACCATTGTGGATGATGTGGGTAGTTTCACATTGACCTATTATAAAGGTACGAACACGTGGCAGACTGCGGATGATATTCAGTTGTTGTCCGCGATTAAAATAGTTATTGGACTGACAAACCCGGGGGGTGGTTCTGATATTTCTTTTTCCACCACAGTGACTCCCAGAAATAATAAAAACGCCGGAGGCGCACCACCCCCATCTCCTCAATCGCCGGTGCCGTCTGGTTGTTTCATAACTACGGTTTCACACGGTTGGGCGGCTCATCTTATCGCGAAATTGTCGGGGTCAGGAGACGGTCTTGCGACATTGAATGGGGGGGGCTATGGATTTTAGATATCTTAAGGCCAGGGACTCCTGCAGGCTTGTTTTCCTGTCTGATCAGAAGGGAAGTATACTGATTGGGCTTATCATTACAATGGTAATCTTTGGGATCCTGGGAGCGGCCATGGTTTCTCTCTTTTCGTCTTCCACCATGAGCCAGCTTGGCGGTAACTACTCGCAGAGGGCCTATTATCTCGCGGAATCGGGTTTCAACTATGCGGCCAGCGAATTTCTGAATGCCGGCAGTGAAGCCGCAAAAGACAATACGCTCGAGGCACTCAACACCCAGAAGACATTTACATTGCTTAACAACGAGGGTAAGTTCGAACTTTGCGTATATCCTTATTATTATAAGGCTACAGCAAATTATCCGGCCGGAGGCGCCATACTGAGTACAAAGGTAACAGGAAGTTTTCCACCCGCCCTCACACTTTCTTCAGGTTATCTGAAAATTGGCGCTGTTGTGGAAAGATACAGCGGCGCGGTCCCGTCCGGTTCGAATGTAACTTTCACGATCTCATCTTCCGGCGGGCTCACGAACGCCGTCTCGTCAGGCGATACCATCTATTCCGTCAGCCATGTCAACAATGCGCAGACAATAACGAAGGCTAACAACTCTGTCGATCTTGAGGTCTCCGGGTCCGCGGAGGCCTTCCCTGTAATTAACGGTAATTTCAGGATAGAGGGAACAGGATCATCCGATCCAAACAGGTTCTGGGGATACAGGAAGAGAGACGGGAATACTCTGAAGGGAATTATGCCCATGGACGATCCCAACGGGACATTTAGCGAGACGATAAACACGACGAATGATATCGTACTGGAAAAATTCGTCCGCATTGATTCCACGGGGATCTTTGCCGGTACGAACCGTCAGATAACATATTACACCCCGATAGGGTGGGTTGGCCCGGGGATTCCAGCCGGAAAAAAAACCTTCCATGATAAATTTGATGATCTGGACAACTGGTTTACCGGTCAGAATGAGCAAATCGGCGGACATGCAACCCCGACGGTTGACGGAGACAAGGCGATGCATGTAACAAGGTCAGAGCAGTGGGGGTTTTTCAATCCTCAGATATGGAGCCTGCTCAACTTTGACAGGGATGCGGTCGGCGTCGAACTGGCCGCGGCGTGGCAGGCGGCGGGCTATTGCCTGAGTTATGACCTCCAAAGCAAAATCTATATTTCCGGTCAGCCAAAATCTTTCATGGCCGGGATGAACTTCAGACTTCAAAGTGTTGACAATAATAATGACGGTAATGCTGACGATATGAACACCTACGGTATCTCCTATATGAGGATGAGGCAGGAGAGTCGTCGGTTTTTTGGGCGTTGGGGACCTTGGCGCTATACCGACGACATTGATTCGAACTTCAGACCTTCTGGAGCATTATGGGAGGGTGAGATTAGACACGGAAACCGGAAGGAACGATACTCATATCCGGCCATAGTCCTCTGGGAGCGAGATGGCGGTTCGAACAAATGGCTGGCGTACAAGAACCTGTCTGCCGGGAATCTTCCGGACTGGTCGGATCTGCAGGTCAGGATCATAGAGGCATATCCGCTGTCCTTTAGTTCCGGAGGACCGTTCCCGCTGCTCTACGGGAATATGATTACCGTCATGCGCGGTACAACAAAGATTGGAACAGCGCGTGTCAACGGAACTCCTGTACAAAATTCGGGGTCGTGGGGCAGCAGCAATGCGGCCGGCATACTGACACTATCCAATATAAATCTGGAAGACGGAATGCATATACAGAACAACGATTTTCTACAGGTCAACGGTGAAAACCGCGCAAGGGCGGCAGCCTCCCTTGGCAGTAAAAAGAATTATATCAGGGTGTATTACGGTACTGTAAGTGGTCAGGGTGCCTCCAACAGTATTCCCACAGACAATAACCGGCACGGTGATCCGCGTGTGACACTGGCCGGCCAGTCCGTGCACTGGCCGGTAGATGATATAAGCGCCTGGGCCGCGGACAACGATTATTTTACGCTGGTACAGTGGGACGGGCACAACGCCGGTGTCTCATATGTCCCGGCAACGGAATACCAGACAGATGCCGTTATAGTGGAAGACAATGCCACCTTTATTACACCCGACAGCGGTAGCTATAACTGGGTGGGGATCGGTCTCAATACACATGGAGACAATGCCTCCTCTGTATATTTTGATGACTTTGCCATACAATGGGAGGGAATATTTGGCGGAGGGCACGGCACCGGTTTCCTGCCTCCCATCCAGCAGTAATTACTGCAAATGTGAACCCGTTCTCGACTTCTCCCCAATTTCTCCAAAATCACACATAAAAGGTGAAAACCACCAGTTTCTCTTACAGCGCGGATATGAAAGCGCCAGGGCGCAAAGAAATCGCTGCTGAATAATATCCTGTGATATTAATGTGTTATGCAAATATTGGAACAGGTTGATACTGAAAAAGTCAATCTGGCATACTCGTTGCAAAACTAGTAAACAGAAGACAACTATTGTAGCATTTGGAATTAAAGTCGGAGGCCAAGCGG
>JAUXBI010000058.1 GCA_030619435.1 Syntrophaceae bacterium | reverse complement strand
CAATTACAAGGCCTTCAGACAGGATTTCATGTCCGGATTGTCAGACGCGGGGGCTGAAAACAAATAAAAGTTTCAAGGGGGAAGAGATAAGATGACAGGTATAGCATATGCGATGGGAGCAGGTGGAACAGGTGGGGCCGCCGGAGGAGACATGAGCTTTATTGTTGTAATGGTCGCCATCTTCGCCATTTTTTATTTTCTTCTCATAAGACCGCAACAGAAGAAACAGAAAGAAACGAAGGAAATGCTGACTAATCTCGCTCATGGAGATATGGTAATCACAATGGGCGGACTGCACGGAAAGATTACAGCCGTTGCAGAACATATTGTAACCTTGGAAGTGGCCGACAAGGTAAAAATTAAGGTCTCAAGAGGCCACATTGCGGCTGTCATACAAAAGGAAACTTCGTAAGAAACAGCGAAAGGAATTAAAATGTCCGACAAAAACATCAAGGTGAGGGGAATTGTAACTCTCGTCATCATCGCAACCGCCCTATTCTTTCTTATACCCTCCATAACACAGAAGATTCCTTCTGTTTGGAGTAACCACACGGAAAAGATCCACCTTGGGCTCGATCTTCAGGGGGGAATGCACCTGGTCCTGGAGGTGGAAACCGAAAAGGCAGTCGAGAGCGCCATGGAAAGAATCTCGAATGAGTTGAAAGAGACTCTCATGGAAAAAAGGGTGCGATTTAAACATCTGGGGCGAGAAAGCGGGGCTATCACCACCCTTGAATTGCCGAATAAGGAAGCAGGCTCGCAACTCGAAAAGATACTGAAGAACGATTTCCCCAGCCTTTATATCAAATATTCAGAAATAACAGAGGGGAAAGAAAAAGTTTATCTAAAGATAAAGGATAAGCAGATCGCCACGATAGAAAAGTTCGCCCTGGAACAGAGCCTTGAAACAATACGAAACAGGGTGGACGAGTTCGGTGTTTCTGAACCTGAAATAATCCCCCAGGGCAAGGATCGCATACTTATACAACTGCCGGGAATCAAGGACCCGCAGAGAGCTATCAACCTTATCGGGAAAACGGCTCTTCTGGAATTCAAGCTGCTGGACGAAAGCCACAGCCTGGAGGACGCGCTCAGGGGAAATGTGCCCCCCGGAGACATTATAGCTTACGGGTACAGGGTAGAACGTGAGACGGGGCGAAGAACGAAAATACCATACCTGCTCAAGAGAAAAACTCTCCTGACGGGCGAATCCCTGGAAGATGCAAGGGTATCAATCAGCGACAGGTTTGGTGAGGCATATGTCTCCCTGAAGTTTGATTCTCAGGGCGCGAGGGATTTTGATAGGATAACGGCTCAAAATGTCAAGAAACGTCTGGCAATTGTTCTGGATGGCGTAGTTCACTCGGCACCTGTAATACAGGAAAGGATATCAGGCGGCAACGCCCAGATTACCGGAAGTTTTACAACAGACGAAGCACATGATCTGGCCATCGTCCTCCGGGCAGGGGCTCTGCCGGCTCCTGTCAGGATATTGGAGCAGAGAACCGTGGGGCCCTCCCTCGGCCAGGATTCCATAGACAAGGGAATACTGTCCATAATTGTGGGCAGCATATTGGTTCTTCTATTTATGGTAATGTACTATAACCTGTCAGGGATCGTCGCCGATATCGCACTCTTCCTGAACATAGTACTGATTCTGGGCACGCTTGCAGCATTCAAGGCAACTCTCACTCTTCCCGGTATCGCCGGCATCGTGTTGACCATAGGTATGGCCGTGGATGCAAATGTCCTCATATTCGAGAGGATCAGGGAGGAGTTGAGGCTGGGCAAGTCCCCCGGGGCTGCCATAGCGGGAGGATACTCAAAAGCCCTGCTCACCATCGTGGATGCAAATGTTACCACTCTTATCGCCGCCCTGGTGCTTTTTCAGTTCGGGACAGGGCCCATTAAGGGTTTTGCCGTCACACTCAGCATAGGCATAATATGCAGCATGTTCACCGCCATTTTTGTGACGAGAATTATTTACGACTATTTCATATGGGGCAGAAATATCAAGAGAGTAAGCATATAACAAAAAAATAAAGAATCCAGACTGGAACGGAGATGTTGATGGAAATTATAAAGCCCGGAATAAATATTGATCTTGTCGGAAAGATGAAGATTACTTTCGCAGTTTCACTGTTTGCGATAATCATAAGCATATTATCCCTGTTGTTGCACGGCGGACCCAATCTGGGTATAGACTTCGCCGGAGGGACGCTGGTACAGATAAAATTTTCCCAGGAAACAAGTGTGGAGAGAATAAGGGATTCCCTAAAAACCATCGGTCTCGGAAACAGCGTCATCCAGCGTTTCGGATATCATGATAACAACGAGTTCCTGATCAAGACAGAAAAATCCAGCTCCGCTCTCAAGGGACTGTCCAGCAAAATTGAAGAGGCTCTGAATTCTTCCTACAACAAGGGAGATTTTGAGATAAGAAGGGTTGAAGTCGTAGGACCGAAGGTGGGCAAGGACTTGAGAGAAAAAGGTATGCTGGCCATGTTTTACGCAGTATTGGGAATACTGATTTATGTTACCTGGAGATTTGAACTGCGCTATGCCGTCGGGGCAGTCATAGCCCTCATCCATGATGTCATCATCACCGTCGGAGTCCTTTCTCTCTTGGACAAGGAGTTCACGCTCCCTATAATCGCGGCTCTGCTGGCGATCATAGGTTATTCTCTCAATGATACTATAGTTGTGTATGACAGAATAAGGGAAAATATAAAGGGTCTACGAAAACAATCGCTCAAAGATATCGTAAATTCAAGCATAAACCAGGTGCTGAGCAGGACGGTGCTTACATCAGTGACAACTCTGCTTGTTGTGCTTGCCCTGTTTTTCCTCGGCGGAGCGGTCATTCACGATTTTGCCTTTGCCATGCTGGTAGGGATACTGGTAGGTACCTATTCCTCCATATTTATTGCCAGTCCCACTATCCTGGTCTGGGAATCCATCAGTCCTTCGAAGGAAAAGAGGGGGAAATAATTTGCCTCTCTTGGAAGCGGCCGGGTTGACAATATTCGTTGTCATATTGCTCGTTGGAATCTTTTCCATCATATTCGGCTTTCCGGGAACTTTTCTGATTCTCGGAGATGTTGTTGTCTACTCATGGATAACCGGATTCGAGAAGATTGGTTTTAAGATAATTATCGCGCTTGTCTTTATTTCATTACTGGCGGAAACTATAGATTTCCTCCTGGGAATCGCGGGCGCCAGGAGGTATGGTTCATCAAAGAAAAGCGTGGCATTATCTATCATTGGGGGAATCATCGGGGCAATCATGATGGCTCCTGTTCTGCTCGGATTGGGCGCCATAATCGGAGTTTTTCTCGGGGGCTTTGCCGGAGCGTTCCTCGGAGAATATCTGGAACAGAAAAAGTTAAAATCGGCGGTTAGAGCGGGATACGGCGCGCTGATAGGGAGAATTGCCGGTATATTGGTCAAAGGATCTCTCGCCATTGTGATGGCGGTGATAGCGATGTCAGCGATATATTCGTGAGGGATAGAGCTTTAATCCTCTAATAACTAATCCTTTATTGTAAATAAAGACTCAAAGAAACTGTCGGGAACATTATCGTGAGCAAAAATAGAAAAACCGTGATCAGGGAATATTCAGAAGCAATAATAATAGCTATCCTCATAGCTCTTTTTATCAGGACTTTTGTTGTGCAGGCATTCAAGATACCCTCCGGTTCAATGAAACCGACTCTTAAGATAGGAGATCACCTGCTCGTCAATAAATTCACCTACGGAATAAAGATACCTTTTACAAAAAAAACCCTGATATCGATAAATGATCCCCAAAGGGGAGACATCGTTGTTTTTATATATCCGGTGGACAGGACAAAAGATTTTATAAAGAGAGTGGTAGGTATAGCGGGAGATACTGTCGAAATAAAAGATAAGAAGATATACTTGAATGGTTCTCCCTACAACGACGGTTATGGGATTTATACCGACAGAATACTCTTCCCGGCCTCGGTACAGCCACGCGATAATTTCGGCCCGGTCACAGTTCCAGCCGGACATATATTTGTTATGGGGGACAACAGAGATCAGAGCTATGACAGCAGGTTCTGGGGATTTGTAGACCTGAAGGATATTCTGGGCAAGGCATTTATCATATACTGGTCATGGGACAAAAATAATAAAGATGTCAGATGGAGCAGGATGGGCAGCATACTTCATTAGTGTCTATCCAGAAATGAAATGATGACACTATCAAGTGTCCAGTGTCCAATAACACCTTGACACAAAGAACAAACGCTGGTATCTGTAGCCAAGTTTACTGGACACATGAATCAGCTAAAAGGGGTTTCCGATGCTTCTCGAATGCTTCGCCGAAAAAGGGTATTAAATGGCCTTCTCACTTTGTGGGAAGGCTTTTTTTTAGACAAATTTTGGAAGTGGCATTCTTTCCGGATAACAAATTAAGGAATAATAAAGATGAAAAAGAAAAAAGTGGTTATGGACGCGGAGGAGATTGAAAGGTCTCTTACAAGAATTGCCTACGAAATATTAGAGAGGAATAAGGGTACTGACAATCTTATCATCATCGGCATAAGAAAAGGTGGGATATTCCTGGCGGAGAGACTCCGCGAAAAGATATCCGCCATTGAGGGGACCGATATCCTGTCCGGAATGCTTGATATAACACTCTACCGGGATGATGTGCTGACGACAGGCAAGAGACCGGAGATTGAAAAAACGTATATTCCCTTCCCCCTTGATCACAAGAAAGTTATCCTTGTAGATGATGTCCTCTTTACCGGCAGGACTATAAGAGCTGCCATGGACGCGCTTATGGACTTCGGAAGACCCGAACTGATACAGCTCGCGGTCCTCATCGACAGGGGGCACAGGGAACTCCCAATCAGGGCCGATTTTATAGGTGAAACCCTCCCCTCATCTCTATGGGAGAATGTCAACGTTAATCTCACAGACAACAGAAATACAGACGAGGTTGTGATCGAAGAGAGTTAACATAAAGCAGCAGATATCTGCATTGGTGTGCAGGCGGTTTTATCAATATCCGGCTGGAGGTTGCAAAATATTATGAACTTATCAAGAAAAGATATGCTGGGGATAATAGATCTTTCAAGGGAGGAGATCGATTTTATACTTGATACCGCGGAATCCTTTAAGGAGATATCGACCAGAAAAATCAAAAAGGTTCCAACTCTCAGAGGAAAGACGGTCATCACCCTCTTCTTCGAGGCAAGCACCAGAACAAGAACATCCTTTGAAATCGCGGCAAAAAGACTGAGCGCGGACACTATAAATATCTCGGCATCCTCAAGCAGCGTGGTGAAAGGGGAAACGCTCATTGATACCGCAAGGAACCTGGAATCCATGAACCCGGATATCATAATAATTCGTCACAGCGCCGCCGGTGCGGCACACATCCTCGCCGGTCTGTTGGAACAATCCATCATCAACGCGGGGGACGGGGCACACGAACACCCCACTCAGGCTCTTCTTGACATGCTCACAATAAGAGAGAAAAAAGGCACTATGGAAGGTCTCAAAATTGCCATAGTCGGCGATATAGCGCACAGCAGGGTGGCGCGTTCCAATATATACGGCCTCACGAAAATGGGTGCGGATGTAGCAATATGCGGACCGGCAATGATGATACCGAGGGATATAGATCAGATGGGTGTCTCGGTTTATTACAATATGGAAGATGCCATAAAAGACGCGGATGTTGTTATGATGCTCCGCATGCAGCTTGAGAGACAGAAAAGAGACCTCTTCCCTTCTCTTCGCGAATACGCGAACCATTTTTCTCTGAACAGGGACAATATCAAACTGGCAAAGAACGATGTGATCGTCATGCACCCGGGACCGATAAACAGGGGAGTCGAAATCACTCCGGAAATAGCCGACGGCCCTTATTCCGTTATCCTTGAACAGGTTACAAATGGTGTTGCCGTAAGGATGGCCCTTCTATATCTTTTGTCAGGAGGCAAAAAATGAAGCTGTTACTCAAGGGCGGAAGGGTTATAGATCCTTCGCAAAACATAGATACGATTACGGATATCCTGATACAAGACGGAAAGATATCCATGATGAAAAAGGATATCCCTCTTCCGGAATCGGATTCCGGGAATGATTTGAAAATATTCGACCTGAAAGACAAAATAATCGCGCCCGGTCTTATCGACATGCATACCCATCTGCGCGAGCCTGGTTTTGAATACAAAGAGACCATCCGAACGGGAAGCGAGGCCGCGGTAGCCGGGGGTTTTACCTCCATCGCCTGCATGGCGAACACCGACCCTGTCAATGATAATCGTTCGGTGACGGAATTCATACACAAACAGGCCCGCCTCGCCGCAATGGCAAATGTATACCCCATCGCGGCGCTCAGCAAGGGACAGGATGGAAAAATACTTACTGAATTCGGAGATCTTAAGAACGCAGGCGCAGTGGCCTTTTCCGACGATGGAAATCCGGTTGCAGACAGCGGATTGATGAGACACGCCCTCGAATACGCCTATTCCTTTGATATGCCGGTGATCTCGCACTGCGAGGATACAGGCCTGTCGTCGGGCGGCCTGATGCATGAAGGGTTTATATCCACCCAATTGGGTCTTCAGGGAATCCCCGGCATCGCGGAAGACATAATGGTGATAAGAGACATAAATCTTGCGGGTTTCACGAGGACCCGTGTACATATCGCCCATGTGAGTACGGCTGGTTCCGTTCAGGCTGTCAGAGAAGCCCGATCCGCGGGAATCAACGTAACGGCTGAAACCGCCCCCCACTACTTTACCCTTACAGATGAGGCGTTGAAGGGATTCTCCACAAACTTCAAGATGTATCCGCCCCTGAGAGGCGCAGACGATGTCGAGGCCATAAAAGAGGGGCTGCGGGACGGCACAATCGACACGATTGCCAGCGATCACGCGCCGCATTCATCAGTTGAAAAGGATGTGGAATTTGAGTATGCCGCGAACGGCATCACAGGACTGGAGACATCATTGCCTCTTTCTTTAAAACTGGTACATGACGGCATTCTCACCATAAACCAGCTGATAGAAAAGATGAGTATAAATCCCTCGAATATATTGAAAATACCCAAGGGTTCGCTGAAGACAGGTTCCGATGCCGATATCACAGTTATAGACATGAATAAAATATGGACAGTTGACACAGACAAGTTCCGCTCGAAGGGACGCAACTGCCCCTTTAACGGCTGGGAACTCAAGGGGAAAGCGGTAATGACCATAGTCGGTGGAGACGTCCGGTACGCAGACTCCGAGCTTTAAACCAGCTTTATCACCCTCACCCATCTTGCCGGCAATGGGGAACAGGGCTCTATTTCGGTCTTGTCCTGGTTCCTAAGACGTGGTAATAAGTATCATTTTAGCTTGTCAACTGGTGCTTATCATGAAAAAACAAAGAGAAGAAGAGATAAAACATCTCGGCCAACTGAGGGAGTGGATTAGCCTGAACAGGGAATTTGACATCATCGACCTGTTCTCAATACTCCACCCAGCCGATATTGCCGACCTTATTGACAACCTCAAGGAACAGGAAAAGATCCACCTGTTTTCTCTCCTTGACGTGGAAAAAGCATCCGATGTCATCACCGAACTCAGTGACATCTCGAGGGAACAGATACTCGAGGATATATCCGATAAAAAACTCGCCGAAATCATCGACGAGATGGAATCAGATGACGCGGCGGACGTCATCGCTGAACTGCCTGAAGATCAGGCAAAGGCCATCCTTGAGGAAATAGAACCTGAAGAATCGGAAGACCTCAAGGAACTCCTGAAATATGAAGAGGACACGGCCGGTGGTATCATGCAGTCAGAGCTGGTTTCTATCCACGCGGAAGCCACCATCAACAATGCCCTGCACGCCGTGGTGCAGGCATCAGATGAGATTGAAAGGCTATACAACGTATTTGTTGTGGATAGTGACGAAAAACTCGTCGGCGCCGTCCCCCTCCAGAAATTGATCACATCCAGGCGAACCAGCCCTGCCATAGAAGCCATCGACAAGACTATACCGAGCGTAAATGTTGATGTGGACCAGGAAGAGGTCGCAAGGATGTTTGAAAAGTACGACCTTGTCTCTCTCCCCGTCGTGGATAATGAAAATCACCTGTTGGGCAGGATTACCGTAGACGATATCGTGGATGTCATGGAGGAGGAAACATCGGAGGATATCTACCGCATAGCCGGTCTTGACGAAGATGACAACATTTTCAATGAACCCGTACAATCCGTAAAGAAAAGACTCCCCTGGCTCTATCTCAATCTCCTGACGGCGCTCGCGTCGGCGCTGGTTATAGGATTCTTTGAAAACACTATACAGATGGTAATCGCGCTTGCCGTTTTCATGCCGGTGGTGGCGGCCATCGGCGGAAATGCCGGCAGTCAGACGCTTACCCTGATCGTAAGAGGAATGGCGCTCGGCGAAGTCACTTTCGAAAATTCAAAGAAGGCGCTCTACAATCAGATCACCGTGGGGATTGTCAACGGTCTGGCAGTAGGCGTTGTCATCGGTGTCATAGCATATCTCTGGAAGGGAATGCCTGTACTGGGGCTGGTACTTGGTCTTGCCATGATAATCAATGTGTTCGTGGGCACACTGATAGGGACATTGGTTCCTCTGAGTCTGAAGTGGCTGAAGGCTGATCCCGCTCTGGGCTCCCATATCTTTGTAACCGCCTTTACGGACGCATTCGGATTCTTTTCCTTCCTGGGTCTTGCAACTATATTCCTGAAATTGCTGACATGAAAAGGCCGTCTTTCAAGACGCAGGCTTTCGTCCTTCGCTTCATCAACTATGGAGAATCTGATCTCATTGTTACGTTCTTTACCAGGGAATT
>JAUXBI010000077.1 GCA_030619435.1 Syntrophaceae bacterium | reverse complement strand
CCCGATGCTTCGCTGTTTCAAATTCACCGGGCTTACAAGAAAGCCATGGAGCTTTACCGGGAAGAGTCTATAGTAAGTTATGCTCTCTTTTTAGATAGTCGGAGAAAGCAGATATTGACAAAGTTGGAGAATGCGTTCACGACACTCATAGACAGGGATTCTCGCTATAAATATGACCTGCGGATGGTAAAGAATGGTTTTATGACAAGGGAAGAATTTTCCGCGGAAACAAAGGCCCTTGCTCTTGCCCGTGAAAGAAAGGGGAAATCAAAAAAAGTTAAACCGGCAACAACCTTGTTGAAGCAGCTTGGGAAAAACAAGATATCCACGCCTGTCTTGAGCGGGATTCTTGGAAAAGAGGTATTTACAGGGGATGACCTTAAGCAGATGAGGATGGAATTGGGGATATCTCTGAAAGACATAGCCGAACGCACAAAGATAAGAATCTATATGCTGAAAGCTATTGAGGATGACGAATATGACAGGCTTCCCTCTCGGTTTCACTTGAAGAGTTTTCTGAGGGCCTATGTTAACTGTCTTGTAGTGGATGCCGATGTGATAGTCGAACGCTATCTGGAAAGAATCGATGACTGAGAGGCGAAACACTTTTTGATATATTGGTGATTTGCCATTCCTTAATCGGAGGAAAGCTTGCGAATGAAACCTTCTTTCAGGAAACCGCCGGCGCTCAGGTTTTCCTTGAAAGCCTTGGCATCTTCCCTGCTTGAGAAATGTCCGATAAAGGTTCTGTACCACACGTCCCCACCGTTGAGGATCACTTTTCCCCAGTGGGCGTCAACCCCTTCCTCAATAAATTTTTTCGCCAGCGCTTCGGCCGCCCTTCTGGTTTTAAAGGCTCTTATCTGTATGGCATAAGGTTTTTCCTCTGAGATATCGGGAAGAGGCTGTATCTCTTCCGCTTCTGTAATCTTCACATTCTCCAAGGGGGTAATGCTATCTGAAGTTACTTCTTTCGGGGGTTCTGTCTCCTCTTCGGAGGTAGAGGCTTTCAAAGCGGCATTCGGTTTTTTTATGGGTTCAGTTACTTCCGGAGATGTATGGTCTTCGGGGATTGCCGTGATTGGAGCGCGGAAAGTCTCTACAATGAGAACGGGTGATTTATTCTGTGATGGACTTTTCTCGTGCAGTCCCGGTGTGAAAAAGAAAACGCAGACCACGATGATAAGAATTCCAATAAGTCCGACGATGCCCATCCTTAGAGAACCGGACTTTTTTCCTTCTTTTTGTTTCCGGCCGGGTTCATTATCTGATTCGTTGTTACTTTCGTTCTCCGCATCATACGTTGCGTCATCTGGATAGCCGGGTAAGTCTTCATCAAGGGTGGATAAATTATCGCTGTTCTCTGTGGCGACATCCCGGTAGATGTTTTCGAGTTCTTCAGTCAGTTCTTTTTCCGTTTTTATGTCTTCTTTCATAACCTGTAAATATCCATCTGTTTTTATAATGCCCCCTGTTCTCTGGAGAGAGCAAAGCTTGTATTGTCTGGCAGTATCCTTGATTTGGGAAAAAATGGCAAGATGTTTTGCCGATTCAGGAGTTACACACCATTTCCATAATGGACTTTCCCCATTTTCGATCCCCGGATCCCTGGAGGTGAGATGTTTTTATCTTGACTATTGTATCAAAAGGTATAAATTTCACCCGTCTCAATTTCTACCTGTAACACAGGGGTTATAAAAAGGAGAAAAATATGTCGTCGAATCCGTTGCATGCCATAATGAATCCATCTTCCATTGCATTTGTGGGGGCGAGTAACAATTTCACCAAAATGGGATCCTTGCAATGTCTCAACCTGATGCACAGCGGATTTTCCGGTGATATACTGCCCGTTCATCCGAAGGAGGAAACTGTACTTGGTAAAAAGGCATACCGTTTTATAAGTGATTTGCCCTATGCCCCGGATCTTGCCGTTCTGGTTGTTCCTACCGGGCTCGTGCCGGACATGCTGGAGGATTTCGGCAAACTGGGGACAAAATATGCCGTGATTATAAGCGGAGGGTTCAAGGAAACCGGGGAAGCCGGGAAGGCTCTGGAGAATCGTATCTCTGATATTGCCCGGCGGTACGGGATGCGTTTTGTAGGCCCCAACTGTGTGGGGATAATAAACACGCAACTTCCGCTTAACATGACGATAGTCCCTGTTCTGGACTACAACGGCAAACTTGGTATCGCCTCGCAGAGTGGAACGTATGTGACACAAACCCTGCCCTATCTTCATAAGCAGGGGATAACAATAAGCAAGGCGATCAGCATAGGCAACGGGACAAGTATAGACATTGTGGATTGCCTGAGATATCTTGGAGATGATGAACAGACAACCGCTATTGCCCTGTATATTGAAGGCATAAAAAGGGCAGGGGATTTTCTGGAGGTAGCGAGGGAAATAAGCGCGAGGAAGCCCATCGTGGCCCAATATGTGGGGGGCACGGAAGCGGGCGCACGGGCCGTGTCCAGTCACACAGGCTCAATGGCAGGCCCCGATTATGTGTATGACGGGCTTTTTAAACAGGCCGGTATAATCAGGGCTGATACCATTGGAGACGTGTACAAAATGGGATGGGCGCTTGCCTCACAACCTCCACTTGAGGGGTCGCGCATAGGTATTCTTACGAATTCCGGCGGACCCAGTACAGGCATAGCGAGCACGTGTAATAAACATGGTCTAGATGTCCCGGAATTTTCAGATGAAGTCCAGAAAAAGGTAAGGCAGTTTATACCCGGGCATGCGAGCGCCAGAAATCCCGTGGATCTTACCTTTCACATGGATATGTCAGCGATGACAGACAAGATTCCACGTGTTCTTTTCGACGCGGACGAGATAGATGGTGTCATAATACATGGTATCATGGATACCGGATGGATGGAGATGCTGTTTCCAGTAATGGAGCCAATAATGGATATTTCAAGGGAGGATTTCCTGGAGTTGCGGAAAGCGGACATTGATGGTTTGGTGGATATATCGTCAAAGCATGGGAAACCGCTTATTGTATCTTCCTTTTTAGGAGAAGAGGATCATGCCGTGCGCGCCTTCAAGAAAAACGGCATCCCTACTTTTGATTCGCCGGAGATGGCGGGCAGAGCGATGGCAGCTCTATACGAACACTTTCTCATAAGAAACAGGACGCATGACAAACCGGATAATAATGTGAAGATGCCGGAGAATGTCAAGGCCATTGTTGATGGCGTGGACACGGAAGCCTTCGATGAATACACGGCGAAAAAAATATTGAGAGCGTATGGTATCCCGACTACCGATGAAGCTATTGCAAGTACACTAGACGAGGCCGTCGGCTATGCCCGTTCCATAGGCTATCCGGTTGCCCTGAAGGTATGCTCCCCCTATATCATGCATAAGACAGAGCAGGGAATGGTACACCTCGGCATAAAGGATGATGAATCTCTTGAGAAGGCATTCAACTCGATAAGAAACAAGGATGGGGACTCCGCCATATTAGTATCGGAAATGCTCAAAGGGGACAGGGAATTCATGGCGGGAATGAGCTATGCTCCGGGATTTCCCCCATGTATCATGTTCGGACTTGGTGGAATATTTACAGAGGCTCTCAAGGATAACGCGATACGCCTCGCGCCCCTCAGTCACAGTGATGCTATCTCCATGATGGAGACACTTTCTTCGCGTGCCCTGCTTGGTCCTTACAGGGGCATGAAACCTGTGGATATGGATGCGGTTGCCTCGATGCTCGTGGCTCTTGGCCGTCTGGCGCTCGATTTTCCGCAGATAAAAGAGATAGACCTGAACCCCATAATAATAACGGATGGCATGCCGAAAGTGGCGGATGCCCTGTTTGTTAAGTAAGAGGGGTCAGGTCTTGCGTTTTGCCTTTTCTGGAACTTCCTGATTCGACGGGCGACTGAAATCGCTCCTGCCCAAAATTAAATGTGAACCCATCCCCACAATTTTCCAATTTTCACAGCAGGGGTGGAATAATGGCCTTCGTGCCTTTCGCACGCGCTGTAATGAGGGCGGCAAGTGAGCTAACGGGGTTCATGCCGGCGAGTTTCAGCGGTTTTATCCCCATGTGTTTGCCAAGGGCGTATATGGTTTCGGCAAGACTGTTGCACCCATGACTCATCGTGACATTCTTTTTGCCGAGGCGGCGAACCAGTTCCATGCCATAGTCCTGAATGGCGCAGCTTCCCGCTATATGCACCGGACCGTCTATTTTTTTCACCTCTTCGGGGTCGATATCCTTGCCCATGAGGATAGTGAAATCACCCCTGCCGTTATGATCGCAGTAAAAAACCTCCACCACTGTTTCTGTATTTCGCCTGCAGCCCTCTTTGCAGCAGCGTTCTCTTCCGCGCAGGATTTTCAGATCGGGTGGGAATATGTCCAGCAGCTCACATGTAAGGTCTTTTTTACGTTTATCAAAGAGATGTCTGTTAATGATGGAAATATTGTCCAGGTTTCCTTCTCCTATGCCGGTCTGCGCTGCCAGGTACAGATGCTTTACATCCTCCAGCTTGAAGCCCAGAAAGGCCGCGGCAATCACATCGACGGAGAGTGGGTCATCTCCACCGATGAGGCAGTTCATCGGCACAATACATTCATCGACATTGCTTTTTGCGATGTAATGTCCGTGGTTGGTTGCTATGATTCCGTCTATGATAACGAAGTCGGGTTGTATCACGCGGTAGATATCCGCGAATTTCTGATGAAGTCTGAAGTTGTGATCGGCAATCCTGCTTGCCTGGTGTACAAAACCGAACTGATTTTTGATTGAAAATGTTACCTGCGACATGGAATGGGTTTTAAGCTTCGGGATGGATACATACAGATTCTCTTCACGGTCTTCCACGAGGCGTTCATATACAAAGGAGGAGATGTCGATGAAAGACTCAAGGCCTTCCAGGTAGATGGGGGACGCGCCGGTTTCATCCAGATATACGGGAATGGCGCCTGTTTCCCTGCACACCTTTTCTATGCCGGTTGCCTTGAATACCAGTCTCGTGAAATTGCTCTGGGTGCAATTTTCTATGACATATATGTCTCCGGCACCGCTGTTTTTGAAGTATCGTATTGTTTCCCGGATTACCTCGGGGTCTGTAAATGAATAATTCTTGAGATCTACCGCGTTTACCTTGAGATAGACATCCCCGCTCGACTTCAGGAGTGATCCGGCTCCACCGAAGTGCTCAAAAACCTCCCTCACCGCGGAGGCAATACTCACGGTTGTGTCGGAAAATATGACCTCTCGTTTCTTATCCATGACATCCCCTTATGTATCATTTGGGATAGCCTGTAATCTCCCTGATACGTTCGTAGAGTGGTTTCAGCTGTTTGTACATCTTTTGATAGACATCGTTGTAGAGCTGTTCATAGAGGTCCTGATTTTTTCGATCAGGTTCGAACACCTCACCGATATGTGTCATGGCCTTTACCGCCGATTCGAAATCGCTGTGCAGGCCTAGACCCACAGCGGTATCTATCGCCGCGCCCAGGCCCGACGTTTCGTAGATATGCGGCCTGGCGGTCGGCAATCCGAAGATGTCCGCTGTCAGTTGCATGGCGTTTCTGCTCTGTGAACCGCCTCCGGACACGCGGAGACTCGTTATGGGAATATGGGTCCGTTTTTCTATCCGCTCCTTTCCCTCTCTGAGAGCGTAGCCAAGGCCTTCCAGGATAGCCCTGTAGATGTGTGCCCTCGTATGCACGTCGCCGAAGCCGATTATCGCGCCCTTGGCCTCCGGTCCGGGGAGTTTTACGCCGGGGGTCCAGTAGGGTTGCAGCACCAGTCCCATGGAGCCCGGAGGAATATCGTCAACAAGTTTGTCAAACAGTGTCTCCGGTGTCACTCCCTGCAGCGACGCTTCCTGCTCTTCCAGATAGCCGAATTCCTTTTTGAACCAGCTTACCATCCAGAACCCGCGGTAGATCTGGACCTCTAAAGCGTAGTAATTCGGTACCGCGGAAGGGTAGGGGGGCAGCAACGGTACTGCTTCCACATATTTCCTGCTCGTGACATTGATGGTGGCGGTTGTGCCGTAACTCAGACAGCCTATGGAAGGTTCAAGGCTTCCCGATCCTATAACCTCACACGCCTTATCCGCAGCTGCCGCTATCAGGGGAAGACCTTCCGGAATCCCCGTTTCCCCTGCGGCTTTCCGGCTGATGCTTCCCAGCGGTTGTCCCGGAGGAATGAGTTCGGGAAGCAATTCACGCGCTATGGGAAGGACCTTCCATTTCCAGTCCCGGTCGGGAGCCCAGCGCAGACCCTTGTAATCAAATGGTATCATGGCCACCTGGCAGCCTATGGAATCCACGAATTCCCCCGTCAGCAAATAGGTCAGATAACCGGAGAGGAGGAGATACTTGTGTGTTTTTTCCCAGATATCGGGTTGATATGTGCGGATCCAGTTTACCTCCGCCTCGGTCTGAAGGTAGGATATCGTATCGCTGACGCGCGCAAGTTTAAACAGCAGACCCCATATTCCCCCAAGGGGAGGCTGCCCGTATGTTTTACGCTGATCCAGCCATATCATGGCCGGACGGAGGGGTTTGCCGTTCCTGTCAATATTTATTACTGTGCTTCTCTGTGTGGTAATGGATACGCCGGCAATACGCTCTTTGTAGTTTCCCTGCCTCCATACCCCCTGACATGCCTGACACAATGCCTGCCAGAAGACAGTAGGATCCTGTTCCGCCCACCCCGGATTTTCCGAGTAATAGGGTTCAAATACAACCTGTTCCTTTGCGATAAGGTTACCCTTCAGGTCAAATATCAAGGCTTTCAGACTCTGTGTGCCGTTATCAATGGAGAGAAGCAGATCCTTATTTTCCATGGTATATACCCCCCCGGTTCTGGTTTTTTATCAATCCATGGTCTCTATTCTTTCTTGTCCGGGAGCGAATAGGCCTGTCTCCACAGATCAAGATAATCCTTTATTTCCTGTTTCCAACGTTTTCTGTCCCACGGCAGTGACGATTCACATAATTTCTGCACGCGCTTAATATACTCTTTACCTCCCATGGGCGTCAAGAGCCCTATGCGCACCCTCCTCAGGAGAAGGTCGGAAAGGTGTCTTACCTGTTCATGCTTTGCCGTGAAAGGCAGCTCTGCCCACAGTGTAAGAGTGCCCGGAATGAGTGTGAGGTCGTCGGTTGCGGCTGTTTTTACAAGTTCGTTTGCGGCCTCTCCATACCGGCCGTAGAGTCGCCGCCAGGTTTCTGCAGGCAGCCCGAAATCTTCTTCCGGGATTGTGTCGGGTACGGGGGAAAAGACCGGATCGCTTCTCCCGATAAATCGAACCGGTGGCAGGAACGGCTTGGCTGTTTTAAGGGTATCCCATGCCATCTTTCGGAATGTTGTCAGTTTGCCACCCGTTACGGTAACAAGGCCCTTATCTTTCCAGACGACATAATCACGTGATTCTTCCGAGGGGGAAAGTTTCCCCTCGCTGAGCACGGGTCTGAGGCCGGCAAATGTTGATATACAATTGTCCGCCGATACATCAAGGGAGGGAAAAAACAGCTGAATAGCTTCCAGCAGGTATGATATTTCTTCTTCTGTAATAGAAGGCTCTTTTTGTATATCTTCCCTGTGGTCTATATCGGTGGTTCCGACGAGCACGGCCCCCTCCCATGGGATTGCAAATACAGGTCTGTTATCAGCAGGATGAACCATAGT
>JAUXBI010000063.1 GCA_030619435.1 Syntrophaceae bacterium | reverse complement strand
TGTTCTGAGATACAAGCTGCCACGGGATAATCCACAGACTTCCATCGCTGTCCATGAATACGGGAACGCCCTCATACTTTTCACCGTCCAGGTTATCATAGACATTCCTGCCGCTGTTCAGCGAAACCTCTTTTTCGGAAGACATGCCGCCCAGTATGATCCCAACTCTCAACAACTCCATAAAGACACTTTCTCCCTGATTACAGCACCCCAACACCTTACAGGTCCCAGATAAAAGTCACACCGCTGTTGGGAAATACCCACTCATCTTCGCCGATGTTCAGTTCTATCGATTTTCCATTCTCCATCTTTATTTCTGGATATGGGTGTCTTCCCGCAAAAAAACTTACCTCTCTCACGTTCTTCAACTCCGTCTTTTCGTAATTAAATGATATATCCATGCCCCTTGTAGGATAGGCCAGGTAAACGGAAAACATCTTGCTGCTTTTGTGCTTCTTTGTTTCTATCTCTACCTCTATCTTTACCTGCTTGTTTAAATATTCTTCAAGCACATCACCACCGCACAGCACCTCATACCCTCTGTCCGTAGTTTCCGCGCTGATAACAGGCACATCCCTGCCATCTACCCTGACACAGGCCACACTGAAATCACCTTCCCTGAAGGGGCTGTCCGTACCATTCAGGAGCCACCGGTATTCGCACTTCTCCTCCTCAAACAGTGCCGAAAGCTGAGCGTCATTCCGCGCGCAGCCTATGATGAAAAACTTGTCTCTGAGTGTTTTTATATACTCAATGTGTGTTGTAACCCTGAAATAATCAGCATCCGGATCACGGGCCCCCTCTTCTCCATCGGGGAAATCGCTTATCCGGATATCATATCTGAAGCCCATCCTCAATTCCAGCTGACGGTTTTCCCTGCCGAAAAGTGTCTCAAACATCTCGTAATAAATCGCGTCGGCAAATTCCATATCACTGGTTCTGGCTTGAAGACAACCGCGTATCATACTATCAATCCTGGCAATGGATTTTTCCTCGCCCGGTATAAAAATCCTCCTTAACTTAGGTTCGACCGTGTCGGTCTCCCCCTTATTCACAAATACACGGGGCGCTCTCTTGCCCAGCGCGCACAAAATCTCATAGCTTATCGTTCCGGACTTTCCGGCAATCTCACCGGCCGAAATGTACTCTTCCCCCTGCATCCCCATCAGGACAACTTCATCGCCTGTTTCGCATTCAGGTATATGGGTAACATCCACAGTACACATATCCATGGAAATGCGCCCCACAATGGGTGCCCTTCTACCCAGTATAAGGACCTCCCCCTGATTCGACATGATAAAACCGTACCCGTCCCCATATCCCACCGGTATTGTCGCTATCCTGGCAGGGCCTTCTGTGACATGAGACCTGCCATAACCTATGCTGTACCCCGCGGGAAAATCCTTGAGAATTACAACCCTTGTCCTGAAACTCATCACCGGTATCAGATCCGCCTCCGGAGCTGTATCGGATGAGGGACATACCCCGTATGTCATAATTCCGGGACGCACCATATCCAGATTGAACCGGGGAAAGTTGAGCACACCACCGCTGTTGGATATGTGTTTTATGGGAATATGTATCCCCTCTTTTTCCAACCCTGTTACAATCTCCTCAAACAGTTTCCACTGGAAAGAATTATATTCATCGTCTTTCAGCTCGCTGACAGAGAGATGGGAGAATATCCCCTCAACTCTTATACCGGGGAGAGCGATGATATCCCTGACCATGGCGATAGCGTCACTGTATATGGTCCCACTCCTGCCCATCCCTGTATCAATCTCAATATGAACGGGACGTTGAACATCTTTCTCAATCAACTTTCTGTTGAGTTCGACTGCGAAATGGACATCTGAAACAGAAGGGACCATGTCGTATTTGATGATCTCATCAATCTCATAAATTGTGGAGGGGCTCAATATTATAATGGGTGCATCTATCCCGCCGACCCGAAGCTGCACCCCTTCATCGGCATTGGCGACACCAAGGGCATACACACCGTTTTTCAGAGCGGCCTTTGATATCTCAATCGCCCCATGGCCATACGCATCCGCCTTCACTACCTGAAGAACCTTTACGCCGGAACCTACCAACCTGTTTATTTCATCCCAGTTATGCCTGAAACTATCCAGATCGATTTCCACCCAGCTTCTGTATCTTTGGTCTTTTGACGACATTTTCAACTCAACCCTGCATCCCGGAATCTCATAACCTGCTTTTCAACCACCCATATACCTTACACCGCGAAGATACTACCAAAACAACAATGAAAGTCAAGGCAAAGGATACAGACATCAAAAGGAAAAAGAGAAAGGTCATGTAATCGCGCAGAAATGCGCCGCGACACAGCGCACAGAAAACACTGGAAGATAACACATAAATTGGGGAGATGATCATTTTCGAATGGAACCAGGCTAATTTCTTGACAATGCGAAAACGTTAAGATAGAAAGTCACCCTTGCGAGTCACGAAAAAAGCCGATGTAGCTCAGCTGGTAGAGCAACTGATTCGTAATCAGTAGGTCAGCGGTTCAACTCCGCTCATCGGCTCCATTAAATCAAGGGGTTAAGTCTTAATGTGATTTAACCCCTTTTCTTGTAGCAACTATTTCTACCGCTATTTTACCGCTTTGGGAAATTGAAACGAAGGGGGGGTTGGAAAAAGATTTGATAGTGTTCTACAAAAATGAATAAAATTGCTCCTTTGTTAGACCAGATTGCTGTATCATTTTTCCCAGGAGTTTGGGCCCATATTTTTCTGTTTTGCTCTTCAGGTGGTCAACTGTGACTATTTGACGCACATTTTTTGTGTATCCTTCCCACTGGGAATGGCTGGTTCCTTTGTGTCTCTTAAACACAAAACCTGCATTTTTCAGAACGTTCTCTACTTGTCCACGATCGAGGGGTGGATAATTTTTCCCCATCAATAATTATGTGCAATCTGAAATGGAAGAGATTTCTTGAATGTGATTTTGCCATGAATGTGTTTTGTAATGCAGGCGGTTTTGATTAGATAATAAAGAACCCAGTCTTTCAGAGGTGCACTTCGAGAAAGAAGATCAGGGATAGAATCTTTATCTTCTGTATCAATAACCGTATCAATGTAGGTTTCGATGACCTCACTCATTTTCTTTTTTAGCTCTGTTATGTTATCGGCCTCTATGGCAAGGTTTAAATCGATGCATACGCCATACCAACGAGCATCTGTTTTATACCCATAACACCTAAGCAATAAACTGTTCTGAAGATACCTCCTCATAATTCCCACCCCCTTCTCCATAATAAAAGGAATTATAGTTGATCTAATGTCGCCAAGCCAATTCTTAATTGTTTACCCTATACATATAATCGGCTGTGTCAAGACTTTTTTACCATGGCTGGCTGCAACTAATCACATATAACTTCCTATCGGTTCAACCTCTCGGAAAGGTTAACCTTCTTATATGTTCTATTACCATATGTCAAGCATCGTTTTACCATGGGAATAGTTTATTTTTCCTGTCGTTTTTTTTGTTCCTGGTGTTGTTGCCGTGCCTCCATATTTCATGATCCTTCCGCGTCAATTCCCGGATCTCCACGGGTGATTGATGTTCCTTTTATTTGCGGATGCTCCACCAGGGATTACCAGTATCCGATAGTGTGTGAATAATATGGATTATTCTTAAATGATTTAACGATCATGTTAAACGCAGGCTTGTTTTTGCTAAGATTATTCTCTTCTGATACCATGGTAATTTGAATTATGCAGGTATCATCTTCACAACAGTCATACACAAAGTATTTTGTGATAGTCCTCATTTTCATTAAATCATTCACCATATATGCGTCTTCATCGAATTCGTCATTTGAGACCAATTCATAATTGTAGCTGATACATTCTGGTTTTTTCTCAAAATTCTTTTTCTTTTTTTCGAAGAGATTTTTTATATTTTTTCGATACTCTTCTGGATCAACGATAAGAGGATCTCGTGCCCAGATTGATTTATCGCTGCTTATTATGATCATGCCTATTGTGTTGTTGTTAAAGTACATCGTTCTTGTCTTACTTCTTACGTCCTGAGGAACGAAGGGTTTTATCCATACCGGGATTTTGGTTGTATGCTTCCAATCAACAGGCATCTTGACCGAAAATTCATGTTTGGGGAATATATAATAACCTTTTTCGGTTCTGGGAGGTGGCGCGGTGGCGCAGGATGCCAGGAAGGTGGCGGTGATTATGAGAATGATGAGTCTCTTCATTCTGCCCCTTGCTTGTTGAAATAGTGTTTATAAAAAGGATTGTCTTGAAACGAATTAACGACTGAATAAAAGGCAGATATATTTGTAATGTAATTTTCCTCTGTTGATACCATATTAAATGTTAGGATACACGCGTCATCTTCACAACAACTATACATATAGCCTTTTATGATAGATTTCAGGTTTAAAAATACAGTTGAAAATGTTGCAAATTCATTCCACCTGTTAAAATTGATAATCTCATAGTCACAAGACTTGCATGTGGGATTTTTCAAGAGCTTTTTTTTCGTCTCTTTCAGGGATTTATCCAGGAACTTGATGAGGCCGTGGGGGTTCATTGCCATAATATGATAAGGCCGGTTTACCTTATCACTGGTAATTGAAATGAATCCATTGGTTGTATTGTTCAAGAATATTATTCGGAGATGATGGTGTTGTTTTGGCATAAAACTCGAACCCATCCAATCGGGAGGCCTTTTTGTTTGATGCCATCCCTCTGGCGTTTTTACAGCAAATTCATGCTTGGGATAAATATAAAAACCCTTTTCAAATCGTGATGGTGCTGGTGGCGTGGTGGCGCAGGATGCCAAGAATATGACGGCAATTATGAGGAGAATGAATTTTTTCATTTTGTCTCCGGATGTTTATACTATGAAGTTCCTATAACCGCCTCAATGAAGGTCTTTTCCCTGATTATGGCGGCGCTTGTGTTTCCATTTTCAATATCGTTGATGCAGTACTCAATTTTTCTTCCGAACCGGCTGAATTTCCACGCATTCTGACCAAGCTGACCGACTACGAGGTAGTCTACTTTTTTGGAATGATATTGATTCGGACAACTTCCACCTCTTTTAATGACTTCCGCCTGAGCTTTCCGACGAGTGCCGAACTGTAATTTGCCTGTGAATAGGAAGGCTTTATCTTTGAATTCCGGAATAACATTTTCTGTAAATATATTAGACACAACAGTTCGATCATCAGGAGTGGTACTTGCTAAACTGGAGAGAAAAGACAGCAATTCTTCGCGTTCATCCAACGTTATAATATCATCTTTTAATATGTTCCGGATCAGGGCTTGTAGTTCAGATAAGGGCCATTGATCACAGATTTCCCGGTGTTTTTCAAGCCACAATGTTATCATTTCGATTTCATTATCATCAATGATTCCGTCATAAATAATAACTGAAGCCATCCCCTGAAACTCTTGGATAGATCTATCTATAATAAAAGGTAGATTGTAACGCAATATCAGATCGGAGTCATCGTCAACATCAAGTTGATGATGACTCTTTGTTAATTCATAGATATGCTCTTTTCCCATTATCGCTTTTCCCTCAGATTATTTGAAACGGTTTAATGATCAAGCCGGACTCGGCGCATAATTACCCTGTCTTTTTAGTCGTTTCCTCCAATTTGTCAAGTTGTTTCTGTGTTTCCATATCAATTTTCATCTTTTCGTGGATTTCGTTGACACGCAATTCAAGCCTTTGCGCGTAGGGAGATCCTTCGTTCAGGATCCCCTGAATTTGCTTGATAAGGTCAACGTATTCAGCAGGATATGGCGGTAACGGGTCTAAAATATTTAAATGATCAGAACTGTCATTTCAGGATGAACATAGTTTTCTTTTTTCGACATGTTTCAACCTCTTTTTTTAAGGATTTCCGATAACGCTTTCGGGATGTGTTGAATAATTTCTATAACCTGTGTTGCCGGTGTCGGTTTCGCATAAAAGCCGGCCAGTCGATTTGCCTTCATTGCCACTACTGCCGCTTCCGGGATTGACATTCCCGAATCGATCAGGGCTGAAACAATGCCCGTCAGGGTATCACCGGTACCTCCCATGGCTTCAAGGGCCTCCTCCACAGGACTATCTACGGTTTCCAGTATGCCCTGCCGGCTGGCCAGGCAATCCTGCTTTCCTTTGACAAGGAGAAAACGTGAAGCATTGTTGTGATCATATGCACGGGCAATCAGGTCGGGGACGCGGTTTTCATCATGCAGGATAAATCCGCGTGTATAGAAAGGATGGGGCGCCTTTTCATCCGCCAGAAAGGCCAGTTCCCCGATGTCAGGCGTAAAGAGATCGTACATCGGGGCTTCTCCGCTCATCTTTGCCACATACATAAATCCCGCATCGGCTATCAAAATAGGCCGTTCTTTGATCTCATATATGACCTGCTGCAGGCGTTTGTGCCAGTGAACGATGGGCTGCAGGTAATGAAATGTCATTGTTTGTAAAATAGAATGAGGCAAATGGTCGGTTAAATATTTGTAAAGGTTCCGGCTTCCTTTTCCCAGACCTGTATCTCCGACCAGATATCCGAAGGGCGCCGGTTGACTGAGTGTTTCCGCGGTTTTGATTGCCGCCGCCATCAGGGCAGGTGTTCCCCGGTTTACGGATACGCGTCTATTGTCTATTCGGATTTCATTATCCACCATTGTGATTTTCCCATCTACAAGTGGGAAACCTTCGGAGGGTACTGTTCCTGCTATGGCTAACACCGGCGTTTTACCTCCTCATAGGCCAACTGCAGGGCATATCCGCAGAGGGTATGTCCTATTTCACGTGGACTGGGTGCATCGGCAAGCGTTTTGCCCACCATCTCACAGGCCAGGTAAGGAACATCCGGACAACCACCACCGGAAACATTCACAATATTTCCGGTAGCTTTTTCAACGGTCAGTTTCATGTTAGCCGCCCGGACCATAATGTATTCACCAAAATCCTTGACATGAAAGAGATCCACCGGTTGAAGGAGGGGGCTTGTTATGGAAACCATCTCCAGGGGCGGAATCCCCTCTCCCTCAAGAGTTCTGAGAATATTCAGCTCTTCGATAAGTGGGAACTCGATGATCAGATCACAACCGCTTTGAATCTCAGGAGGCGGTCCCATGACCCGGACTTCCCATCCTTCTCTTTTCAGGACATTTTCCGCCTGGATAACCTCGCTGGTATTTTCAAATACCATAATACCACGATCGGCGTTTCCATTATCACCCGGCGCCCCCTGTCGTTTACCGTTGAAAAACCCAAAAAAAGACACAGCTAATCCTTTCTTATGGTGATCTTGTACTCGTCACCTTCTTCACTGACATCTGCTACTTTCCAGCCCTGACTTGTGGCGGCCCGCGAGACATTCTCTTGAGATGTGTCCGTATCCACCAGAATCTCGATCTCGCTTGTCTTTCCCGCTTTAATCTCATCCAGTGTCATTAAAACGGGTTGCGGGCAGGAAAGTCCTCGCGCATCAATTTTTATATTCATATTTTACTCCTTATGCAATTCTCTTTCTCATTGTAAAACCGATAAGCAGACATACTATCAGGCCAATAATTACTGCCTCGATTCCGTAAGGGCCAACTCCTTTTGGAGAGCTGGCCAAGCCAAAATTGTGGGCGAATCCCGCCCCGACGATCATTCCCATCACAAAAACGGCAGCATCCCCGTCACCCTCGCCGGACAGAAAAAGTTGACGTCCGGGACATCCACCGGCAAGAGCAAAAGCAAGACCGGACAGAGCCATTCCCGCAAAGTTCCATATATGCATTGTATGGGCGACAGGCTGACCTTTAAATCCCGGGTGAAACTGCCCGACGATGAGGTTGGTGACAAAGGCGGCGGCAACAAGTGCTATGAATCCTGAGAGAAGATGATTTTGACGAAAGAGAATAAAATCCCGAAAAGCCCCCATAGTGCAAAACCGGCTTCGCTGTGCCAGAAATCCTATAGCAAGGCCTATTCCCAGAGAAATAAGAAGGGGCGCATGCATGAAACCGGGACCTTTCAGGCTGTAAAAGAGAACGCCGCTTCTGTTTTGACCTTCAATCTGCGGGAAGGCAATGAGCAGGGCCAGAAAGCCAAGCATTATAAGTGGCAGCATCCATCCCGCCGCGACATGAGTAGTCTGGGTGCGTCCCAGATTGAAACCCTTTTTAAGAAAAAGTGTTCCGACCCAGATGCCGAATATCAGTCCCAGGAGACCGAGAATGGCATTTCCGTCGCCACCGGCCAGACGCAGCGCCGCTCGCCAGGGACATCCCAGAAAAACAAGCGCGCCGATCATGGCAAAGGCGCCCAGTACAAAACGCACAATGGGAGCGGAGCCGAGACGGGGACGATATTCCTTGAAGAGGTATGCGGCGATGAGTGCTCCTATGACAAAACCGATAATTTCCGGTCGTATGTATTGA
>JAUXBI010000168.1 GCA_030619435.1 Syntrophaceae bacterium | reverse complement strand
GGTGGAACACCTTTCTATGATACCTCCATCTGCCTCGAATTTTTGCTTCAGTTTTGCTATGAGACGATGTTTGCCTCCCTTAAAGTAAGAGAGCCCGCTTAAAGACAGAAAAAGCGTTCTTGCAAAAGAAATTGGACTTATGTCGTGAGGATCAAGATTTGAGAGGAGAAGAATCTGAGCTTCCAACGTCTTTTTTAGCAAAGGGTTCTCCCGGATATCTTCGAGGTTTGTGCCGAAGGCCTTTTTTTTCAGCATGATGCCGGGCATATTTCTAAAGAGGTCGATGTAATCCCGCGCGGTCTCCGGCTGGAGATGCAGGTTCTTATCAATCAATCCGGATGCAAAGGAAGCTATTTTCTCGGTGGAACTGTAGAATTGCAGCAAGTTCGGACCCTCATCCGGAAATTCACGCTCCATTTCCTTCAAATCCAAATATGTATTACCGCAAAGATCTATTCTGTGATTCTGGAAAATTATCTGCAGCGCCGGGTTCAAAGCATGATCTTCAGGGTTTATACCCAGATGCGACAGTAACTGTCTGAAGACTCCTCCTCTGTTCATCCCGGTCCAGGGAAAGGGATCAATGTCGAAGGTATAGCCGGACTCCGAGAAGAAATCGGGAAGATCATCTATGGTTAGAAGCAGTGCTTTCTTTCCATGGCTTGCCAGAACTACCGCTGCTATGAGAGAGCCCGGATCATTTCCTAATACAATAGTGTCATACATAGTTTCATCACCCGACTCATAGTCGACAAATTCCGGTTTCCAGCCAGTCCTTAATCCTGTCCGACGATATGACGCGGATGCCCCTTTTTGCAAGGAGGGCTGACGTAACGCCCGATCCCTGTGCAATGGAGCCGTTTCTCTTTATATAATAAACACCGCAGGACGGACTTTTCTCTTTCATTATCGCGATTGAGATCTCCAGTAGTTCCACGAGACGCATTGTCTCATTTGCTCCACGCAGGAAATAGTCCGTAACATCACTGCCCGAGGCGGAAATAACCCTCGATCTTCCTTCGAGGACATCCAGACCATCACCTCCGATTATCTCGGAGGGGACGCGTGGCGTCGGAAGTCCTCCGAGCTGCTCCGGACAGATGGGCACAAAGAGTTTTCTTGAAGCGGATGAAAGCAGATCTTCATCAGGACGGCTCTTCCCGTCGTATCTGCAGTTGAGTCCAAGCAGGCATGCGCTTACGATAATCATATCAGGTTTTTCTCAAATTTTTGGAGAAAAAGGTCCAAGGACTTTATCAACATTTTTAATCCCGACTTGTCGGGACTTTCTGCTATGTCTTTCAGCCTTTCACTTGACCCCTTGAACCCTCTATTAATTAAACCTTTTCCAGAGGCGGGTTGTGGATGCGCGGTGTTTCCATTGTGCCGGAGTCTTTTATATGCACCTTCCGCCCGTCAATCTCAATCCTTCCCTCCGCGTAGAATTGAATTGCTTGGGAATAGATTTTGTGTTCCTCTTCTAATATCCTCTGCTGGAGAATATCTGCCGTATCCTCGCTGTACACGGGAACAACCGCCTGGATAATAATAGGTCCGGTATCAACCCCTTCATCGGCGAAATGGACCGTGCATCCGGAAAACTTTACGCCGTAGTCAAATGCTTTCTGCTGGACATGAAGACCCTGGAAAGAGGGAAGCAGTGCCGGATGTATATTCATTATCTTTCCGGAAAAAGCCCTCAGGAAAACGGGGGTAAGTATTTTCATAAAGCCTGCCATGATCACAAGATCTACGGAATGACTCTTTAAAATGGCAACAGCCTCCCTGTCAAATTCCTCCCTTGTGCTGAAATTTTCATGATCAATAACAACTGCCGGTATATTATGGTTTTCTGCCCGCTCCAGTGCCCGGACACCGGGGATATTACTTATAACCACACGTATAATTGCATCCAGTTTCCCCGACTCTATATTATCGATAATGGCTTGCAGGTTGGAACCACTGCCGGATACCAACACGCCCAGGTTTGTTTTTTTCATTTCTCTACTCGAATGTTACAGCCGGGCGCTCTTTTTCCCGGTTTGTGATATGGCCGATTATGCGGGCTTGTTCTCCAAGCATTTCCAGATGATCAATAATCTCCTTCGAATCTTTTTTCGGAGCGACGATTATCATCCCGATCCCCATGTTGAATACCCTGAACATTTCGGATTCATCAACGCCGCCCATATCCTGGATGATTTTAAAGATGGGAGGGGCGGTCCATGTTTTCCGGATTATGACAGCTCCGCAGCGCTGAGGCAGTATCCTGGGGATATTTTCGGTAAGTCCACCGCCCGTGATATGAGCTATCCCTCTTATTCTGAAGTTCTTTATAAGATTCAGGACAGGCTTTACGTAGATCTTTGTCGGGCGGAGAAGTTCCATACCGATGGAATCTTCAAGGCCTTCTATCTTATCGTTGATATCAAGACCGGTCTGTTTGTTGAACAATACTTTCCGGGCAAGTGAATAGCCGTTGCTGTGGATTCCATTCGATGTCAGACCTATAACAGTGTCGCCCACACTGATTTCGGAGCCGTCGATAAGGTTGTCATATTCAACAATACCTACACAGAAGCCGGCCAGATCGTATTCACCATTCTTGTAAAATCCGGGCATTTCAGCGGTTTCACCACCTATAAGCGCGCATCCTGCCTCGGCGCAACCTTTTGCTATTCCTTCAACTACCTGCACACTTGTTTCAAGGCTCAACTTCCCTGTAGCTATATAATCCAGAAAGAAAAGGGGCTCCGCGCCTTGGACGATTAGATCGTTTACGCTCATTGCAACAAGGTCGATGCCGACAGTATTGTGTATGTCCATCATATTGGCTATCTTGAGTTTTGTACCCACTCCGTCAGTTGCCGAAACAAGCAGGGGGTTTTTGTATTTATCGGTATCCAGGTGGAACAAGCCCCCGAAACCGCCTATCCCCCCTACAGCCTCCTTGCGCAGAGTGGACTTTATGAGCGGTTTTATCCTGTCAACAAAAACAGCGGCCTTGTCGATATCCACGCCGGCATCTCTGTATGATGTTTTCTTCCCTGTCATGATATGGTTAATTTCTCCTAGTATAGAGTATAAGATAGCTCGAGTTCAGTAGCGCAATCAATATGAAAAATCAAATAACCCCGCAAAATCTATTCTTTGAAGATTACGTTTATTAAAACCTTGTTAAAAACCAGTGGCTGGTTTATAAGGCTAACACTGACAGCGTTTCTTGTAAAGGGTTTTAAGAACGCATTACATTTATGGAGGAGGTGTATTTATGAAAAAGCATGGAATGAAGTTTCTGGTCGCGGTGGCCATAATATTGATGATGACCGTACAGGTTTCAGTGGCCGCTGAAGTGGTCCTGTATTCGTCCAATCCTTCAGGACTGCAGGACATGGTACGTCAGGGCTTTGAAGCAAAAACCGGCATAAAGGTGTCGGCTGTCAAGATGGGGACAGGATCAGCCATGAAAAGGATACAGGCCGAGAAGGGCAAACCACTCTGTGATATATTCTGGAGTGGTGATGTTGCGGTTCTTGACGGAGCAAAAGAATATTTTGAATCTTACAATTCTCCGGAGGCCAAAGTACTTCCTGCAAATTATGTGGAAAAGGATCATCGCTGGACGAGTAGCAATGCCCATGTAATGATTATCATGTACAACAAATCCCTGGTGAAGGAATCCGAAAAACCTGAGACATGGAAGGATCTTTTCAAGCCTGAGTGGAAGGGGAAAATTGTTATGGCAAATCCCCAGAAGTCAGGTTCCGCTTATGCGCAGACCTATGGTCTCTATAAGCTTTACGGCTGGGATGGCCTTAAAAAACTTATTGCCAATGCAAAGATACTTGACAGCTCAAGTCTCATATATAAGGGAGTTGCAGCGGGAGAATATCCGATTGGCATTACCATGGAATACGCGGCCTATCGCTATATAGCCGGTGGTTCAAAAGACGTGGGAATTGTGTATCCCGGCGATGGCGCTTTTGTTGCTCCTGAAGGTGCCGCCCCTATCAAAAATGGACCCAATCCAGTGGAGGCAAAGAAATTTTTTGATTACCTGATAAGCAGGCAGATCGAAGGAGAAATATTCAAACAGTTTTACCGGAGACCGGCCAGGCCT